>CAXTSI010000085.1:0-22389 GCA_964246695.1 uncultured bacterium | reverse complement strand
TGGTGGGCAATGCCCACCCTACGTGTATTTCAAAAATAAAATAGGAATCCTATATTACATTTAATGCGTACAAAACATGTACGCACTCTACAGAATAATTATTTGGTATTCAACTTTGCTCATAGGCTGCTAAAAATTCTTCTCGCGAGATACCTACTTGATTGCAGATTGCTCTCAATGTCCCTGATTTTATTTGAGACTGGTTAGGCATTACCAATGGTGTCTTTGATCCATCTTCATTTTCTCGCACCATAACAATATGTTCACGTTCCCGAACAATGCGAAACCCCAATAACTCAAATACTTTAATGACTCTTCTTTTAGGAGCATCGACAGGAAACTTGGGCATTAGATAGCTACCTCTGCTTCTGTCATAAAAGCCGCGATTACTGGTGAGTCATCTTCCAACATTTCTTTACCAAATATCTCGATATAACAGCTAATAGCGGATTTCACATCAGCTAAGGCTTGCTCGTAAGTGTCACCTTGACCAACTATAGCCCCTTTAATGCCAAGGGGATAAGCAACATAACCATCGGAATGTTGTTCTACAATAATTTTGATTTGTCTCATTGGTTTGTTGAGTTGTAAATGTCTATTTTAATATCTTAGATAAGACCACTGACTCCATTTTAACTCTTCACCTTTGTCACGGGCAGTCGCCTCTGTCGGGAAACCCCTTTCGCGTCGTTTCCTTCCCGATCAAGTCAGAGGGAGATTGAAAGATCAGAGGAATCTCATGAGTTTCCTTGACTCCCGGCTGCGATAGCAGTTGAGGGAATCATCTGTCAACCAAAAATTGACAGTGCGATCGCATGTGGGAAAAATTCCAAAACCTACTATCATTGAGTGTGTTTTAGCTAAAGCCTCATGACATACTTTGTATCCAATACTACTACGAACTATCTCCAAGAGTGGGGCAATAGCTGCGTTGACGATCAGCTGACCAGCCTGAACGTTGTCCCCCTAAATGGCTCAAGCCCATTAGACTATTTACTATACGCAGATGCGCTGCCGCGACGGAATGATGGTCGAGTCAGCCACAACATCCTCAAGCGTTATGAACACACAGAACAGGGAGGCTGGTGGTGTTCTGGCATTGACCTGCTGACAGGAAGCGAAGACCTTTGGGGGTGTTTCAAGCCCAGCCAACCGCGTCGCAGTGGTGACAATGGAAAGCTGATTAAATATGAACATCCCCCCCTAGCACCAACAGGACTCTTTGCTCTGCGAGTACCTCTCCATCTTTGGCAGCGTATAGCCGATCGCTACCAAATTGCCTTGCTACCAGAAGAAATTGAACACGACCAACCCGACCAAGGTTTTTGGCAGTGGCTTCAAGCTCACCCAGAAGTTCCCGTGTGCATTACTGAAGGAGCCAAAAAAGCTGGATCGCTGCTCACCGCAGGTTACGCGGCGATCGCCTTATCAGGAATATATGGCGGTTACCGTGTACCACGCGACTCCCAAGGAACCCGCATGGGCAAATCTCGTCTCATCCCCCAGTTATCGAAATTAGCCTCAAGCGGAAGATCTCTTTATGTTACCTTCGACCAAGATTCCAAGCCCGCTACCATCAAGGCAGTAAGTGCTGCTATCCGACAATTAGGATATTTACTATCACATCAAGGCTGTTGTGTCAAGGTTATCGCTTGGAATTCAGAACTCGGTAAAGGCGTAGATGACCTAATCGCCACTCACGGTCAAGAAGCTTTTGATACAGCTTATCAAACAGCAGTACCCCTCGACACTTGGAAAGCCCAATCCTTGATGCGACTCACTTATCTTCCTGATTTACAAGTGAATCGTCGCTATTTAGGAGAACTTTCTCTTCCAGAGCATGTTAAACTGATTGGCATCAAATCTCCCAAAGGCACCGGCAAGACCCAATTCTTAGAAAGCATTGTTGAACAGGCACTAGCGCGTCAGCAGTGGGTCTTGGTCATAGGTCATCGGGTCCGATTGGTAGAGGCTCTGTGCCAGCGTTTTGGAATTAACTATATTACTGAAGTCAAAGACAACCTTGAAGGCACACTATTAGGGTACGGTCTTTGTCTTGATTCTCTTCATCCCACTTCTCAAGCTCGCTTTGAGGCTTTCAACTGGTCGGATGGAGTCGTGATTATTGATGAAGTTGAACAAGTCCTCTGGCATGGATTAGATTCTAGCACCTGTACTAGCAATCGAGTTGCTATCCTGAAGTCATTGAAGACGCTGATGCAGAATGTTTTGGGTGGTGATGGTCAAGTCTTCGTAGCAGATGCTGATTTGAGTGATGTCTCGCTAGATTACCTAGTTTCCTTATCTGGAGTTCCTCTCAAACCGTTTATTATTGACAATAATTGGAAACCCGACGCCAAAGAATCTTGGCAAGTCCATAACTATACACAGAACACTCCAGAAAGATTGCTGCAAGATTTGGAAAAGCACATACTTGAAGGTGGAAAACCCTTTGTCTGTCTTTCCGCTCAGAAACTCAAGAGCCAGTGGAGTACTTGCACTCTAGAAGTTTACCTGCAACAGCAATTTCCCAAAGCGAAAATTCTCCGCATTGATTCGGAATCTCTATCCGAGCCGACTCATCCTGCTTACGGATGTGTGACCATCTTAAATCAAGTTTTGCCTAATTATGATATTATACTAGCAAGTCCGGCGATTGAAACGGGAATAAGCATTGAACTGCGGGGACACTTCACCTCTGTGTGGGGTATTGCTCAAGGAGTCCAAAGCGAAAACTCAGTACGTCAATCCTTAGGGCGGATTCGGGAAAATCTGCCACGGTTCCTTTGGGTCGCTACCTCTGGTTTTAATCGAGTCGGTAATGGCTCAACCTCAATTCCCTCATTGCTCACTTCTGGGCATAATCTCACTCAGCTTAATATCCGATTGCTACAACAATCTGACTTTGATGCACTCGATGATATTGAGGTGGGGTTTCAGGCGGAATCTTTGCTTTGCTGGGCAAAGATGGCTGTCCGGCATAATGCTTCGATGCTTCAGTACCGAGAATCGGTATTAGCATCACTGCGCCTTGAAGGTCATCAAATCATTGACGTAGGGGCGGGGTTCCCCCGCCCGTACAGCAGTGGAGAATCGGATAATTCTCCATCTGAAATAAGTTCTCTGACAGCGACGATCGCTGCGGTGAGAGACCAAAACTATCAAGCTGAGTGTGAGGCGATCGCCACCACCGCAGACATTACTGACAGCGATTATTCGGCGTTGCAAAAACGGTTGGTGAAGAAAACCTCCGAACGGCGCAGCTTCCGCAAGCACGAGTTAAAGCTACGCTACGGTATGCCGGTTACAGCTCAATTAGTCGCTAAAGATGACGAGGGCTGGTATCCAAAGCTCCTACTGCATTATTTTCTCACCCTAGGTCGGGAAAATTTGGCTGCTCGAGATGCGGCGAAGGCACGCAAACTGATTGAGTCAGGAAGTGGTAGTATTTTTCTACCCGACTTCAACCGTTCTCAATTGGGAGCTGCTGTCGGGACAATGGAACTGTTAGGGATAAAAGCGCTGTTGCAATCCCAACGAGAATTAAAAAACACAGATGAAGACTTGAAAGCAATGGCTGTACTCGCACTGTCTAACCGTGCTGCCATCAAAACTGCTTTAGGGATTGGACTGGCACAAAATTCTACTCCCATTACTATTGTTAAACGCTTATTAGATAAAATTGGCTACGGAATTAAGTGTATCGGTCGTCAAGGCAAAAGTTCCAACCGGGCGCGAATTTATCAGGTGGTTAACCCTAACGATGGTCGCTTTGAGGTATTCGATTACTGGTTGGCGTCTAGTACTCAAGAGTTAGAAATTTCTGAGCTGCGGCGAGTTGAAAGTTTAAGGACGGTAGATAAAACTCGGTCAGCAGATTCAGGTATAGAAGGTAAGTACGATCAATTAAGTCTTGGTTTTGATTAAACCCTAAAAAGTTTTCATTCATGTTGGTGGGCTAATTGCCACTCCTGTTTCTGCCTCGGGAGGCAGTTTTTAGAGATGTGGCGTAGCTAGTATCAATGCAGTAGCACGAGGCGCTTGGTAGGGGGCCAATGGTAAAATGCATGACGCTGTACATAAGATAACTAAGGAACATTTGTTCTACTTAATTGAAACAGCAAGAGCAGTTAGACGCGATGCACATGAGGTGAAACGCACTGCTGCTCTTGTAAGACGCGAGGCAGCAGAAGTAAGACGCATAGCTGCTGATCTCAAAGGCGAGGCAGTAAAAGTGAGGTTGCTGCGTACAACGTTTGCATCGAAGAACGATCGCGCGCTATTGCTTCAGTAGGGATATATATACTAGAATATCGCTTTAGGTAGATGCGTTATGTGATACCTTTGTGCATCTATCGCTGATCTTTAGCACCGATCAATTATGATTATACGCCAATACAGTTCAGTTAAGCATCAACTCAGAAACCCGGTTTCTAAGAGAAACCGGGTTTCTTCGCTCCCACAATTCCTTAACTGAACCGTATTGGATTATACGCATTACCTTAGAGACATGATGATCAACATAATTATAAGGCGAGTAAAGAATCGTGACCAAGCAGGAAAATGTTCCCTTAGTGTATGAAAGTTTTCGCGTTGTAGCGACTCATCGTGAGGATAAAAGCTACTACATTGTGCGGATGAAAAACGAAGGAATCGGGATCGATGATTATTTCTGGTGTAGCGCCAATCAACCATTGGCATTAGGAGATTTGATCGAAGGTTATTTGCACTCCTTGCCAGATTTAAGCAAGATACCCACGTTAGTAATTAAATAGCTCCAACAAAACAAATTCTGGCGTTGCTGAATCTTGGGATGAAAACAGAAGCGCAGTCGTAGGGGCGGGGTTACCCCGCCCTGACAATGTGTGGTCAATTCAATAGACATGGAGTGGAAATTAATTATGCGTTACCTTCCATCCAAGTAGAACGCCCCGCGTTCATACATTCTTTTTCGGAGAGGTCTAATTGAAATCTCTCATCCCTCTGCCGACACTAACCGCCCTTCCTTATATGCCTGCCTCAGTGCGATCGCCTCTGCTACGATCTGCTGAGCGCTATACCCTTCTTCATCTATCATCTTTTGTAAGGTCGTTCCCGTCCGCTCGTCCGATTCATGGATGGGTGGAATCTGGCAATATCTCCCACCATTCTTTGTTCGCCGCCAAATACTGGGTTTCTCAGGTTTTTGAACTGTTGGTTGACGCTCCGCGATCAGTTTGCGCACTGCGTCTTGGGTGATTGCGCTGAAGTCAAGTAGCCTGTCTATGATTAACTGATACTTTTTGCTGTTCTCCGCTAGCTTATATATAGTTCTCGGCTCAATTTTCGCCAAATCCTCAGGCGAGAACTTTTCAAACGCTGCGGCAACTTTGAGGTATTTTTTCTCCTCGTTCTTCCAACCATGGTCAAACAGTAGCTTTCTGTACTCCTTCCGTGAACGCTTCTGTTTTTCGTCGGCTAACCAGAAGGCATGATACAGAATTGTTTCGGTGGCATCAGCGAGTGCTTGGAAGGAAAAATCGCTCTTCGGGGCGCGAGTGACGTCGGCTTGGTCTTCAACGTATTGCTCAAACTTGGCTTGGGCTGCAATTGCACCCTGCACTTGTGTCATCATAGTACTGACCTTATAATAGGGTCTTTTTAAAAGGCAATATAGGTCTTGGCGGAATGGCGATCAGCTTTTGACTGCTGAAGTTATTGGCTTTCCAACTCTTAGACTTGTTGGCGCCGTTATCGTCTGATTGTTAACCGATAGAACAATTGTACTAAACAATAGAACAATTGTACTACTAAATTAGCAAAAAATCTCCAAAGATGCCAAATCTCTGAGAGAAATCATCAAAGCTTTACATATGGGAGTTTTCGGTCGCTTTCGGTCTTTAGCTGCTGTGGTCATCCTGCTGATATTGCTAGTGGGATGTGTTCGGTTCACCGTGATGTTGCCAAAAACACAAAAATCGGCGGAACCTGTGAGTGTTCATATAATGTTGGGAAATCCTAGCGATGCGACAGAAAGTGTAGCCAATCCTGATAACTACCTAATGGTCAAGCCGCAATATGTGCTGTCATATAACAGAAGCAAAGAAACTCTTAATTGGGCAAGCTGGCAGCTTAACAAATCATGGTTGGGAAGTGTAGACCGCCAGAATAACTTCCGCCCCGACCCTCTCCTTCCTCCTGGATGGGAACGGGTCACTCCTAGTGCTTACAGTGGGTCAGGCTATGATAAAGGTCATGTTGTCCCTTCAGGCGATCGCACTCGTAATATAGAGGATAACTCTGCTACCTTCCTAATGACCAACATGATCCCCCAAACGCCAGACAACAATCGGCGCACTTGGGAAGGTTTGGAAAGCTATTGTCGAGAACTGGTAAACCAAGGGAAAGAACTCTACATTATTGCTGGACCTCTTGACAGTCAAGGTAAACCCCTGAAAGGCAAAGTAACGATTCCTCGGACAACTTGGAAAGTTGTCGCGATCCTAGACCGTCCTGGTACTGGGATCAGCGGTGTGACTGCTAACACTCGCGTTATTGCTGTAGACGTACCGAACCAACAGGGAATAAACCCGGATTGGAAAGCCTATAGAATTAGTGTTGACCTACTCGAAGAAATGACAGATTATAACTTTCTTTCCAATGTTCCCACAGCAATTCAAGATGTAATTGAGGAAAACATCGATATTCAGTAAGGGGGTCAGGTTTCAACGACATGGGTTGAAAGCCCTGCTAACTTCCTATCTGGAGTTTGACCGACAATATAAACATCAATTTCTACATGACCAAGGCGATAAACTTTCATGTCACTTAGGTAAGTTTGTAACGTTTTTACCAAACTCTGATACCTTTTTACGGTTTCCTTTTCCTCTTCACTGTGCCACTCTGACTCAGTCGTCGCCACCCTAAAAAAGTTCTCAACTTCCACCACTTCAACAGGTGTATCTTGAGGATGCCCTGTCTGTTGCACAACTTTTTCAGGTGTTACAGGTGCAATAGCTTCCCAGAGGAAAACTTCAAATGGATACTCAGATTCACTCGTAAAGAGTAAACCATGAGTTGCCGCTTTTAACTGGTCAATAATTTCTAAATTAGTCTGAGTCATTTCCGTGTGCGACCATAATATAGCAATCCTAAATCATTCGCGGACTGCTATATCTCAACTTTCGCTTCTTAATTGTATGAAGGTTGCTTCGTCGATGCACGGTGCTGTTTCATTTTCGCTTGCTGTTCAGGGACTAAAAGCTGTACCCAACTGGAGAGCAAATTTCATTTAAGTAGACCACAGTATAACCGTAGGGGCGGGGCACGTCGCTTCGCTCCAAGTCAAAAAGTCAAAATTCAAAAGTCAAAAGTAATTAAGAATTATTTAATTTTGACTTTTGACTTTTGATTTTTGATTTCCCCGAAGGGGTAACCCCGCCCTTACAATCTGGTCAATTCAATTGAAAACTGCTGTAAGCCCCTGAATTCCCTGAATTTTATGATGTTGTTGGTCAATCTGTAAGGGGTTAGACCCCCCATCTCTCGTTCCCGGGCTAGTGCCTGGGAATGCAGTTCGCTCTTGCTCTGCCTCTAGTAAAGTCCAGGAGGCAGAGCCACAAGAGATGCATTCCTACGCTCTGCGTAGGAACGAGTTAGGGTGTGGGCTTTAAAAAACATCTTTTCTTCATTTTTTCAGACAAAATAAAGGAAAGGCTAATGTTCCTGTTTCAGAATTTCCTGGAGTTGATGTTCATAGAAAAATTCCTGTTCACCGAATGCTGGAGTCAGATCGGTTAACCAAGTTGCTTGATTGTCATAACGAGCAAAAAAAGGACGTTTACACCAGTTGGGATCGCGTCCTTGAAGAAAGGAAAGCACAAACACCTTCTCACCATATATATCAGCAACACCATCCATTGCTACTTTACCTGGTAGTGCTGACATTACTGGACCTCGAACAGTTCTCGCTAACCCAGACACCTTCTGAATTGCTTGCTGAAAAATCTCCCAAGCCTGGACCAATGGCACTTCAAAGTACTGCTTTGCCCCAGTGTCTCGTTCCATAAACATATAGTAGGGAACACAACCTAGGCGAACATGTTCTTGCCACATCCGAATCCAAACTTGGGAAGAGTCATTGATCCGCCGCATGAGTGGTCCTTGGGTACGAATCTGCGCCCCTGTGGCGCGGATGCGTCGGATAGCTTCTTGCGCAATCTCGGTGGCACTTTCTGTCCAGTGGTCATAGTGTCCCATAATAGCGAGATGCTTCCCTGCAAGAGTCACCTTTTCAAACAGACGTAAAACATCATCAGCATCCTCATCAGTCACAAAGCGATAAGGCCAGTAAGCCAGCGATTTAGTTCCAATCCGAATCGTCTGGATATGTTCAAAGTCTGATCCTAACAGAGGTTCGATATACAAAGAAAGATGCCTAGCTTTCATCGTCATAGGATCTCCGCCAGTAATTAAAACATCTGTTACCTCTTTGTGTTGGCGGAGATATTCTTGGAATCCCGATTCACGGGTAGCAAATTTCATGCTGTCCATCCCTACGAACTGGGACCAGCGAAAGCAGAATGTGCAGTAGGCATGACAAGTTTGACCAGCTGTCGGAAAAATCAGGACTGTTTCGGGATATTTATGTTGAATTCCCGGTACGCGATCGCCATCTAGAGTCGGAACATTGTATTCAACTTGCCCTGCAGGATGTGGGTTAAGGTGAGAACGAATGCCGTTTATAATTTGTCGCAGGTCTTCTGGTGTCGAATTCTCTTGATGCCAATTTAGCTTGTCCCACTGTTCATCAGTTAACATCTCTTTTTGAGGAAAGGTCAAGCGAAAGATTGGATCATCAGGAATGTTCTCCCAATTAATCAGATCCTCTACCACGTAATTGTTAACACGAAACGGGAAAACCTGGGCAACTGCTTTAATTGCCAAGCGGTCTGCTGTTGAAAGTTTTTGCAGTTGGGGGAGTCTGTCTATATCTTTAACTCCATACAATTGGATTGTTCTAGGTTGAAGCTGCAACATTAATCGCTCCCAACTCCTTCAGTGTGTCTTTCTGCTCGTCAGTCAGACCGATAACACCCTTGATACCCATTCCTTCGTAAGGTCTTTTTGCTATTAAAGTTTTGATGCATTCACCTGTTTTTACATCCCATTGTTTAATTGTTCCATCCTGCGAACCGCTGAACAGAGTATTATCTTGTGGACTGAAAGTAACAGAACGTACCCAATTATTATGCCCTTTCAAAGTGTTGAGCCTTTCACCAGACTCAACATCCCAAATATCCACAGTGTGATCTACGCAAGCTGTGGCAATAATTTCACCTTGAGGGCTGAAAGCAACAGAACGTACCCAATCTTTACTAAACAAAGTTTTACGGCACTGTCCGGTATGAATATCCCAAAGCTTTACAGTTCGGTCATCACTACCGCTAGCAAGAGTTTGATTGTCTGGGCTGAAAGCAACAGACCAGATCCGCATAGTGTGTCCGAACAGTGTGCGGATACATTCACCAGTATGTATATTCCACAGTTGCAAGGTTTTATCGTCACTACCGCTTGCCAAAGTTTCCCCATCCGAACTAAAGGTGATAGACTGCACCCAATTTTTATGTCCTTGTAAATTTTCAAAGCATTGACCAGTACGAACATTCCAGAGTTTTATGCTCCGATCAATACTACCGCAAGCCAAAGTATTACCTTGTGGGCTGAAAGCGACAGACCGCACACGATCCGTGTTAGGTAAAGTTTTCAAGCACTTTCCGGTCTGAACATCCCAAAGCCGCACAGTTTTATCATCACCACCGCTAGCCAAGATCCCTCCTTGTATATTGGGGGAAAGTGGGCTAAAAGCGACAGACCAGATCCGCATGGTGTGTCCCTCTAAAGTACGGATACATTCACCAGTATTGACATCCCAAAGTCGTACCGTTTTATCATCACTGCTGCTAGCAAGCGTCTTGCCATCTGGACTAACAGCTAGGTCGTGTACCCAATTAGTGTATCCTTGTAAGATTTGGATGCATTGATAAGTAGCAACATCCCAGAACCTGACGGTTTTGTCATAACCACCGCTAGCAAGTGTTTGACCATCAGCACTAAAGGCAACAGACCGGATTGAATTTGTGTGTCCCTCAAGAATATTTAAGCATTTACCCGTATGAACATCCCAGAATCTGACGGTTTTGTCATCACTACCACTGGCAAGTGTTTGACCATCAGGACTAAAAGCCACAGAATGGATCAAATTGGTGTGTCCCTCAAGAATATTCAGGCATTCACCCGTATTCACATCCCAAAGCCTCACAGTTTTGTCATCGCTACCACTAGCAACGATCCCCCCTTCGCCCCCCGAACCAAGGGGGATCGGACTAAACGCTACAGCCTGCACCAACTTGGTATGTCCTTCAAGGATCTTAAGACACTCACCAGTGTTAACATCCCAGAGTCTCACAGTTTTGTCGGCACTTCCACTGGCTACGATCCCCCCTTGATCGGGCTTACTTTTCACGGGATCTGGAAAACCTCTCTCCAAACCTCTCTCCTGCAAGGAGAGAGGCTTTGAATTCTCACCCGAACCTTAAAGGGAAGGGGGCTGGGGGGTTAGGTTTTGCGTTGGTTTTTCCACATGACGTGACTCGTCAGCTTGATCGGGATGGTTTGGGGGGATCGAACAAAAGGCAACGGATCGTACAAAGTAGTTGTGTCCTTGAAAAATTTTGAGACATTTATGGGTACGGAGATCCCAGAGTCTCACAGTTTCATCACTACTACCACTGACAAGAAGATTACCTTGGGGACTATAGGCGATTGACCTGATCCAGTTGGTATGTCCCTCAAGAGTTGCTAAGTGTTTTTGGCTCTCCACATCCCATAGCTTTATAGTATGGTCATCACTACTACTGGCGAGTGTTTTACCATCAGGACTAAATGCTACAGTTCTTACCCAATTGGCATGTGCCTTCCAGGTAAAAAGCTGCTCTCCGTAGGTGGCTTGCCACAAGCTAATCCTGCCATCAACATCACCTGTCGCTAATATTTCGACGTTGACTGGGTTAAATGCAACTGACAAAATACTATCGAAGATACTAGTAAAGGCAGACTTAGATAAGTCAGAGTTAGTAAAATTTACATTGTGCAAATTCACGCCTATAAGGTATGCTTGCCAAATTTTTAAGTTGGCAAAATTACATCCGCTTAAATCAATTTTTAGATGACAAAGTAGGTTAATAACATTTCCACCTGCATACCCTGATGTGAGAGGGGTTTTCTCTTGCAAGTTGGATATAACGAGGAGTAACTTTTCTTTAATCCGACTTTTGTGACCAAAAGTATTGATTAGTCGCTCAGCAACTGGTTCTAGAATAAAACGGGCTTGGGTATTTCTAATTTTTCCTTCTGTTTGAGCTTTGAGCAATGCATGGCTTTTAAAAAGAGAAATTTTGTTTATGTCAATTTCTGAAGTAATCTCTTCACAAACCTGTGTGATAAATCGATTAAGTAAATACTCCATCACTACAGGTTGTATTGTGTATTGCGCTAACCCTCTCTCATTATAAATTAGCGAACGTCGTCTCAGAGATTCTAAAGATTCTATTAATTCTAATTCGGATACTGCTGAAATAATATCTTCTTTTAACTCTAAGAAAGAAGTTGGTTTTAAATTAATTGCTAACCAGTACAAAATATCCTTTTCTACATGAGATAGGCGATTAAACTGCTGTTCTAATAAATTACTAAGGTTACCTAAAAAACCTGCTGTACCTTGGCTGACAAATCCAGAAATATTACCACCAAATACCTCTTGAATTGTGGTGGCAACTATTTTTAATGCTAAAGGATTTCCAGCATAGTGATTGATTAATTTTTCCCAGTCTTCGTCATCAGCAGAAAAATTACCCTTGCCAACAAAAATTTTCTTTGCTGCTACACTTTCTAAACCGCTTAACTGCAAGACTCGAACTTTCAGGTTGTCTCCTTCCAATAGGGAGATTTCTTTAGGGTTCTCCCGACTGGTCACCAGTACACAGCTTTGGTGAGGTACTTCCCCAACTTGTCTTAACAGTTCTCCATATCCTTCGTATCCTTTTCGATACCGCCCAGCGCGATCGCCTTCCAGTAATATTGACTCGAAATTATCCAGTACCAGTAGGCATCGGTATTTTCGCAACCGCACAATCAGTTGGGACACCTCTGGATCTGAGATCTCGCTTTCCTGGGTGTTATTTTTGGATAAAACCTCGATTAGGTCTGTAAGAATGTCCTTGATCGAGGGAGCATGACGCAGCGATCGCCAAACAACGTACTCAAATTGACCCTGAATCTGATTCGCCAGTTTCACAGATAAAGTAGTTTTGCCAATTCCCCCCATACCGTATACAGCCACCAATCGACAATGGTCTTTGACAACCCATTGCTCAAGTAGATCTAATTCCTTTGTACGTCCAAAGAAAACAGGGACATCAGGTGCTTCTCCAAAATCACACTGAGATTCAGCACTTGCAGCCTGCAATAACTCATGTCTCTCCTCTAAGACACTCCTTAAAACTTCTAATTTCCCAGCAGTACCTCCCGCAATCCCAAACTTTTGATAAACTGAGCCAAGCCGCTTACGTACAGCCGCTGCACTGATACCACTCGTCTTCGCTATCGACTCTGCCGTTTGACCAGATAGAGCCAAATGTAATGCACTTAGCTCAGCTTCCGATACATTGTGTTCAGTTGTAATAGCTCTCAAAAAACTCTCAGAAATTTCAGTCATAGCAGCTAAACCTCTCCAACAAAGATGAGTTGATCGGTATGTGAGGTGTCCGTAATGGGTAATGGTAACAATTAGCAATTAGCAATTAGCAATTAGCAATTACCAATTATACTTATTAAATACTTAGTATACTCCAAATTATCAAATTGTCAATTTAAATTATCGACATGGTTGACAAACTTTCACAACAGAATATACAATTAATTACTAAGTTGGGTGCGTCTAACGACAAGCGACTCCGCGTCTACGCGCAGATAGCTAAATTAACTAGTACTGAGGTACTGCATAATATGCCGACACCTTATGCTCTGAGTTCTCCTGATGGATTGTTTGCCTTGCTTGAAGAAGGTATTCTCGTCTGCGACAGTTTTAGGGATGGCGTGGTTGAGATGACTATCCGCAAGGTAAGTGCCGAAGAACTTGAACTGTGTGTCTTCTCCTTCAAAGGTTCCTACCGCTGTCTTCATGCAGATTTAAAAAGCTATTTAGATCGGTGTCCACCAGATACACAAACAAGATCTATTTATCGCGATCGCTTCACAGAGGGGTTGAGCAATATTTTGCCAATGGGGTTTGGCTCTCTGTGGTTGGACTTTTCAAAATGTAAGAAAGCAAAAACTGCACCCATCTTTGGGTACACGGTGACTGAAGTATTGGATCGCGACCAAATAATTCGTAATTGAGTTAGTAATTACCAATCGTCCGCAGGAATGGAGAAACAGTAGAAAAATTGTTCCCACCTGCGGTCAGCAAGTTAAAAATTTTCCAGCCCCAGGAGAGTCCTCAAAGAGGCTACGACAGGGTTGATCGGTGGAAATCACCGCATCAGCCCTGTTTTTTATTTATTTTCAACTACCTAAATGTGAGTACAAAACTATGACAACCAATCAGTATAATCCTTTGTTCAGGTTAGCTTCTAAATGCCTCAAATATTTTTTGCTGGCATTAGTAGGCTTTGCGATCGCCTGCGCGATCTCGATGATGTTGGGTGGGTCATCTATTGTCATCACGCTGTTACCGTTAGTAGGAGATTGGGTTGTGCGGTTGGGAATTATCCTGCTGTTTTTAATGGGAACGGCAATAGTTATCGAGTCATTGCGTTAAGGAAATATCTTTTACTCTAATTTGTGAGACTGATGGTGTCATATGTAAAAAATACCATCAATCTTCTTGCTCAAGAGCGGAATGTAGGGTGTAAGTCCTGTATGTAATAGTACGAACGTAACATTGTAGTCGATAAATTTACTCTAGATAGTAAACTCAACTTACAAATATGACACAACATCGATCAAACGGCGATAGTCGCACTACATCCCCTACCTTTAAATCCACGGCTAATAAATCTATTCTTAGTAAGCCGATTAAACGCTGGAAGTCTTTTGTCAGAAAACTTTTCAAACCACTAGATCCACTATTTATCAGGATTGTAATTTGTGTATTTGCAGTTCCTATTATCTTGTGTCTTGGGGGAATTGTATACTGCTACTTATTACCCCATACGTACATCATCGTCGCTGGTAGAAAAGATGGGGAGAGCTATATCCTCAGTCAAGCTCTCAAAAAAGTGATTGAAAACCACTTTCATAATATTGATATTGAGGTAATTGATACTGAGGGGACTGATGAAAACTTAGCAGTGTTAGAGGGAGATCTAAATAACGATAAAGTCACTAAAAAAACTAAAGATGCTTTAGGGGAAGCTAAACATGCTCATTTGGCAACTGCGCAAGCCGACGTCGTAGCTGATGATATCGTAAAGTCTTCAAAATCGTCAGCACAAAAAGTAGCTACGTTATATCAGGACACCTTTCAACTCCTAGTCAAGAATTCTCAACCTCAAGAGTTTGTAAACTTTATGAAGCAACACAGCGATCCTACAAAGCAGGCAATCATTGAAGCACCGCTAAGAGGTGGGCAACGTGAATCCTTTAACTACATTGCACAGCAATTCAACTTAGAAGACGGAAAAAATTACTGCTTTAGGGAGAAGAAAAAAGACGAGGTCAAAGTCCAAGAAGATCCAGCAAAACCCTGTCAGAACAAAAATGCTGAGGACGATGCGATATTCCGTGTTCGGATTCTCGGTAATCTAGACATTGCTAAAAACTTGAAATCTGGTAAATGGCAGCTACTACCTATCGAACAAGCGGAAGCAATAAAGCTTAAGCACCCTGCTTTCCAAAATCACGTCCAAATTCCTCAAGGAACTTATCAAGGAGATCCTCCAATTCCCAGCAAACCTATAGATACGATCGCTGTGCAGAGACTGCTATTGACAAGAAAAGATATGCCTGATTGGTTAGTCTATGAAATTACTGCTATTCTGAATCAGCATACTCAAGAGCTTGCCGAAGCACTCGAAGAGATTGCCACCCGCAAAGACCCCGATCAGAAAAAATACATTGAAAGTTATGTCATTCCTCTAGTCAACAATATTCCCAATTTTAACAAATTAGACCAAGCAGACAGTACAGGAATCACCCTTCATCCAGGAGCAGAAAAATTCTATAGCCCCAACAAATCTTGGTTCACTTGGTTATTTAACAATATTGGCAACATTAGTTCAGGTGTATCTGTATTTTTGCTGATAGTTTCTGGGTTATGGGCATTAAACCTGAGATTCAAAAAGGAGAGAAAAGACAAAGCCGACACATATATTCAAGAAGTTGCTTTACTCATGGGTTTTGGCTCAGAAGATTCAAATTTACAGACAGATAAAGCATTCCAAGAATATCATGAATTTAAAGAGAACCTCGACAGAAAAGCTGAGGAGCATCTAAAAAACCTGGGAATTCAATTCACCAATCTTTCATTAAACATCGAAAATTTGGTAAAGCAACTTGTAAAAGGGGTTTGTAGCCTAGAACAACTCGGTGAAATTTTTGAAAAAGCTCGGAAGTCTCTTGAGCGAGAAGAAATTTCACAAGGGGCTTTCCGGACATTTAACGAAGCCTACAAAACAGCTAGAGAGTATATTGAGAGAAAAAATGAAGATCGGCAGCGAGAGATTTCTTCACACTATGTGAACCAGCTGATGCGTCTGTTGAATGAAAACCAACCTCACAATTCCTTAGATGATTTGTTGAAGTTGAATCAGATCCGCAATGAAGCAGCAGAGATCTTGACCAAAAACTATATCTTCTCCCGCGAATCATTCCGTACCTTTGTAGAAGCCCACAACCTAGTGAGGGATGCAATTGAACGTACACATTGATAAACTTTTTAATCTGATATCTTGCACCATTCTCAACAAGGTCAGAGAAACCGGTGAGAAAGCGCGCTCTCCGGCGGGTTTCCCGCGCCCAGGCGACTGGCGATAGCGCAGCGATCTTCGACGTAAGCGTTGCGGTAGCGTAAGCGTTGCGATCTTCGGGTACACCAGCAGAGGCACGAGCGCTACTGAGCGTCACCCGAAGGGGTTTATAAACGATAAATTAAGGGTTTCAGCTTTAAATATTTGCAATAAACCCGGTTTCTGGGGGTGGTGCAAGATGTAAGTAATCAAAGATAAAATGTATGACTCAGCCAGCAACCGAGCGCGTCAATTGGACAACTAAAGACTTAGAACTCCTGCCCGATAACGGAGATCGCTATGAAATTATTGATGGAGAGCTATTTGTGACTAAAGCGCCTCACTGGGGGCATCAACAAGCGTGTGGCAGAATTTTTGCAGTCCTTGATTCTTGGTCCCAGTCTACTGGTGTAGGACGATCTGCTATTGCTCCAGGTGTGATCTTCACAGATGCTGACAACGTCATTCCTGATGTGGTTTGGGCAAGTAAGGAACGCTTGGCAGTTATTCTCGACGAAGCCGGACATTTAATCGCAGCACCAGAACTCATTGTAGAAGTATTATCCCCGGGTGTGAAGAATGAACAACGGGACAGAGATTTGAAATTGCGACTCTACTCTGCTAGAGGAGTGCAGGAGTATTGGATTGTTAATTGGCGCTTGCAGCAAGTTGAAGTTTATCGACGAGAGAAAGCGGCTTTGCAGTTATTCGCAACACTATTTGCTAGTGATGAACTCACTACTCCCCTGCTACCTGGCTTTGTTTGCTCAATAGCACACTTGTTTGCTTAATTAGTCATTGCTCATTAATCTTTACAGGTTATAACCGCACCATAATGGACGGACACCACTACAGTTGTAAAGATTAAAAACAATTAACATTTCGTTACGATTAAGACATCGAGGGGGATAAAACTAAACCTCTCAAAGCTGAAATCAAAGGTGTACGTTATGAATGGCACAATTCGCGTTGGCAATCTCTTCGGGATTCCCTTCTACATCCATCCATCCTGGTTTTTAGTCCTTGGGTTAGTAACTTGGAGTTATAGCAGTGGACTAGGGGCGCAATTTCCCTTATTATCAGGGGGATTAGCTTTGCTGCTAGGATTGATGACAGCGCTGTTGTTATTTGCCTCTGTCGTCGCCCATGAATTAGGACATAGCTTCGTTGCTAAAGCCCAGGGAATAGATGTCAAATCAATTACACTGTTCATATTTGGTGGGTTAGCAAGCTTAGAAAAAGAGTCAAAAACCCCAGCAGAAGCATTCTGGGTAGCGATCGCAGGTCCTTTAGTTAGCCTACTACTATTCGGTCTATTCATAGCAATTGGCTTTGGTACAGTTACCTCAGGACCATTGGCAGCGATTCTCGGTGTTCTTGCTTCTGTTAACTTGGCATTAGCGCTGTTCAACCTGATTCCTGGTTTGCCTTTAGACGGGGGAAATATCCTGAAAGCGGTTGTTTGGAAAATTACGGGCAATCCTTATAAGGGAGTGGTTTTTGCCAGTAGAGTTGGGCAAATATTTGGTTGGGTGGCGATCGCCTCTGGTTTACTCCCACTCCTGTTATTCGGCAGCTTTGCTAACTCTTGGAATTTGTTAGTCGGTTTCTTCTTGCTACAAAATGCTGGTAAGGCAGCTCAATTTGCCAGGGTGCAAGAACAACTTACAGGTTTGACAGCAGCCGATGCGGTAACGCACGATAGCCCAATCGTCTCTGCTCATCTTACCCTCCGAGAGTTTGCTGATGAACGGATCTTGAATTGGCAAAACTGGTCCCGGTTTTTAGTGACTGATGACAACGAGCAATTAGTAGGAGCAATATCTGTTGACGATTTGCGTTTCATCCCCACTACACTTTGGTCAGAAACACAAGTCAGAGAAGTCATGCGACCAATTGAACAGTCTACCACTGTGCAATCCGATCAACCCTTATTGGACGTAGTGCAGCTACTCGAACGACAAAATTTATCTGCGCTTCCCGTGATTCGTGACAATGGTGTGCTAGTCGGAATCTTAGAAAAAGCTTCTGTTATTAACCTACTTCAGAAAAGAGCGCAAGTGAACCCTGCATAATTGTCTCTTCATTGGTACTTTTTCTCGAAACTCCCTAACGAAAGTTTAAGGGAGTTTTTTGGCGTTGCTGAATCTAGATATGAATAGACGAACGCAAAGGGACTTTGAACAGTTCATATGTCAATTCAGCAACGCCGCGAATTGCGTCCGTCAATTCCAGGGATTCTTGAGTTTTTGGAAATTCCCTACAAATTGTTCACATCCAAGAACTGGTTAAAGCCTTTTTGTCTCAATCCCTCTTTGAGTTTTTTATCCCCTGTCCACAACAAGCCCTTTAATTCCAATGTTAGTGCTACGTGGAGGGTATCGCTTTCATCAATATCCTTACATAAGGCGTAGGCTGCTGCTCGATTATCGGGGGTAATTAAGTCTTCTTTATAGAGAGTGATTCGTCGCAGAAGTATTTGGTAAATTCGCACTATTTCATCTTCTGATAGAAGACTTACTTTGACTAACTTCTCCTTGCGCTTAAATAGTTCTACTAGCACTTGTTCGCCGACGAAAAAACGACAATCTGAGCCGAGGAGTATTTCAGCAAAACTAGATTGGCTACTTAGCAATGCTGAGAACAAAATATTGGTATCAACGACAATTGGCTGTTGTACAGACACTAACGACTATCCTACAAATTTCTGCTTGATTTTTGACCACACATCGCGATCTATCTCCTCAGCTAGGGTAGCGGCTTGCTCTACTGTTAGACTGCTCCGCTTTCTTATTGTCTCTAACTCAAGATAGTCTAAGAACTTGCTCAGGGTATCTTGATCTATAATATCCCTGTTGAACCTGACGATTATGTCTTGATTGTCAACCGTAATATTGTACAGTGCGAAGTCTTGCATTATATCCTCCTGACTAGTGAGTGGATTTCTTTGAGGTACAAGCCCTGTTTTCTAGAGTTTATCTGCTATAGTAATTATCCTTCAATTTGGGCGATCGCGTCCTCTGGTGACACATCACTATAGATGACAATTGTGTTGAACACACCTAAGACTGAACATAAAGCAAAATTTCGTAACGTCCCGGAGTCTGCCTGCCGTGCAAAGCGCGATGTACCCCAGTTTTAGTTCTCAAACCTAGGCGCTTTTGTACTTTTGTGGCTCGAATGTTGACTTTTTATGGTGGTGGGCGATTGGTGTAAAATGCTAGAGGGAGAACACTGTTTTGAAATCAGCTAACTGGAAAATTTAAAAATGCTAGAAAATCGTGATTACACCTTGATTATCGACAAAAGCGGTAGCATGGCTACCCTAGACCAAAAGGGTGGTAAAAGTAGATGGGTTGCAGCACAAGAATCTACCTTTGCCTTGGCTAGTAAATGTGAGCAACTCGACCCTGATGGCATCACTGTTTATGTATTTTCTGGAAAATTCAAGCGCTACGAAAATGTGACATCAAGCAAGGTTACACAAATTTTTCGAGAAAATGACCCCTCTGGTACCACTGACTTAGCAGCAGTCTTGAAACATGCAACCGATAACTATTTTGACCGGAAGGCAGCAGGACAAACTCAGTCCCATGGTGAGACAATTTTAGTTGTTACCGATGGTGAACCGGACGATCGCAAAGCAGTCATGAAGGCGATTATTGAAGCGAGTCGCCGCATGGACCGAGATGAAGAACTAGCTATTTCTTTTATTCAAGTTGGCACAGATCCCCAAGCTACCCGTTTTCTCAAAGTCTTGGATGATGAACTACAAGGAGCAGGTGCAAAGTTCGATATCTGTGACACCATAACAATGGAAAATATGGAAGACGTGACTTTATCGGAAATACTGCTGAATGCGATTAATGATTAACGATATTTTATGAATCTGAGGAGAGAAAAATATGTTGCAGATCCTGCATTGGCGATCGTTTCATCATGGATCTACAACCTACCGCAGAGGATGTTGGGTTAGTCCACCCAGAAATTATTGTCCCTATTCATTTTAGGACATTTCCACTGTTGACAGGGACAAAACAAGCGTTCGGCAAGGCTTTGAAATCTCTGGGATTACAAACTCCATTGAAAGTTCTGCAAGATGGCACATTAAACCTCTAAAATTGAATAGTTATGAACACCCTAGTATATTGGGCGCAAAGATAAAGCAACCATTCAAATTAGTAAAAAGCTTATGATCTAAGCTTTTTCAATTTTTAATTCCAAGGAAGAGTTTCATCCTGATTGCTGTTGTTGCTTGTCGGTCAATTCTTCTATCGTCTGGTTTTGTTTTACTGAACTCAAACTAACAGCTATCATATAAGCTAGTTCTGCCGCTGTTTGATATGCTAGTTTTATATTTGCTTTTTCTTGCTTGTTCATAGCCTAGTGTGGGAGTAGACTTTGTTACGATCAGCTACTGGCTAACTGGTTTTCGCTGGTTGTCACCTACAATACTATGGTGGGCGGTAATTAGAATTCATCCATCCGGGTCACCTGATCGGGTGATCTTAGCTGACTTGATTTGATTAATCTTCACCATTCTACGAAGAAGTGTTACACAAAGGAGGCGACTATTACCACTCAATTATCAAAGGATGTCGTCATCCAGGAATGGCTTGATTCAAGCATTGCCCAATCCCTGATCCGTGCAACAGAAATTGCTGATTATTGTGCAGCCAACGCTGCCGCCATAGATTATAATGGCACTTTTCCCCAAAGCGAGTTTGAGTTAATTGCCAGTAGCGGCTTGTTAGCTGCACCGTTGCACCGAGAGTTAGGCGGGTGGGGCGCAGGAATTGATGCTAATGTTACCCACTTCCTGCTGATGCTGCTGAAGCAGATGGGGCGTGGCAACTTGGCGGTTGGTCGAATTTATGAGGGGCACGTCAACGCGCTGCAACTGATTCAGACCTTTGGCACTAGAGAACAAATCAATCTTTACGCCCGTGATGCCCGCGATCGCCACAAAATCTTTGGCGTTTGGAATGCTGAAGCCTCGGATGGTGTCAAAGTTATTCCCCTTGCCGACTCCAAGTATCGGCTGTCCGGTTCCAAAACCTTTTGTACCGGATCTGGCTACGTTGAACGTCCCTTTGTGAATGGAGTCTTGCCCTGCGGCGGTTGGCAGATGTGCGTTGTGCCGATGGATGAAGTTGTTACAGTTAGTGACCCTGCTTGGTGGCAACCTTGTGGGATGCGAGCAACTGCTAGTTATAAAGTAGATTTTAGCGGCGTTGAGTTAGAACAGAGCGCATTAATTGGCGAATCAGGGGACTACCATCGACAGCCTTGGTTGTCTGCTGGAGTCATTCGGTTTGCTGCAGTACAACTGGGTGGGGCGGAAGCACTGTTTGACCTGACTCGTGAGTATCTCCAGAAGTTGGAATATACAAATGACCCATACCAAAAGGAACGACTGGGCAGGATGGCGATCGCCATTGAAAGTGGTAATCTCTGGCTGCGGGGGGCGGCCGATCTGGTTGCAGCATATGCGCCTGTATTTGGTGGAACAGCAACAGTTCCCAACCCGCAAGCAGACCAACTCGTTGCCTATGCAAATATGGTGCGCACGGCAATTGAACAAATTTGCATCGATGTCATGCAGCTGTGCGAACGGAGTGTTGGTACTCGCGGGTTACTACCGCCAAATCCGATCGAACGCATTATTCGGGATTTAACCCTGTACCTGCGTCAACCTGCCTTTGATGCGGCACTTGCCAATGTTGGACAGTACGTCCTGACTCAAAGTCATCCAGCTAGATCGCTGTGGAATAATGAATAATCAGGTTGTGAGTGCATCACCTTTAAGCAATCCTAGTGTTTTGCCCTGGCGTTTAGTCACAGAAATCGCCCACAGTCCAGCGTTAGTCGTTGCACCTCATCCAGATGATGAGACGTTGGGTTGTGGTGGTGCGATCGCTTTACTGCGTTCTCTAAATTGTGATGTGCGAGTTTTGGTCATCAGTGACGGTACCCTTTCGCACCCGCGTTCTCAGAAGTATCCCGGAGATGCACTTCGGGAATTGCGTGAAAGTGAAACACTCTTGGCGCTCTCCGTGTTAGGTGTGGAGCCTAATGCCGTCACTTTTTTAGGTTTGCAAGATGGGTCAATTCCGGCACATGATAACAGTGCAGTGGCGAGTTGTCGTACCTATCTAACAGAAGTTGCCCCACAAATTATCTTTTTACCGTGGCGGTACGACCCTCACCCAGACCACAGATCAACCTGGAAGTTAATTCACACCGCGCTGATTAATTTGCGCCTATCGCCCCGATTCATCGAGTATCCCATCTGGGACTGGGATCCAGAGCAACGGGACAAAGGGGTATGGGGAGTAGGGGG
>CAXTSI010000084.1:0-22448 GCA_964246695.1 uncultured bacterium | reverse complement strand
TCGTAATCGTCGTTCCTCAACTGCTTAAGATTTATTTTATAAACACCCTCTGAGAGGAGCGAAAATCAGCCCAGTTTTCTGGAAGGTCTTCTATAGGCTGCCACAGATATGAAGACATTTAACTTTGACCTCCCACAATCTTCTCTGCTTCAATGTCGTAATGCTTAATCTTGGCTATAGGTTCCGATCCTAACTTTATAGGGTCTTGAATAGGGTGAAATTCTGGAGATGAAGCATAGATATGTTGCGCTTTCACAAATTTACCATCGGCTGGACTTGGACTGCGGAATATGGGTTTTAAGTCTGGGCGGTGGTCTCTCGAATACCCATATGTAATCTCGATTACTCCTGCTTGTGCTTCCTCGTTTTGAGGATTTTTTCTGTACTCACCATCTACGTGAAACGAACTCGAATCAAGATGGAGACTATCCATTTTGACCCCAAATTTTCTGGCTGCACTCAGGGCTACCGTGACAAAGACTTCAGTTAGCCCTGCCGAGTATAACTTATCTAATACTCGACCTAAACGGTCATCGTTTAAGTGTTCTGGGCGTATTCCTTCTCCTAACAAATGCAAATAAGGCTTTGCCAACGAAAAATTTCTCAAATAGGTATAACGGAGCACTTACGAACCCTAGCCCCCAATCGAATCATCGCTTTTACAACCAGACAAGCACTAATGATTTCTTGAGAATGAGTCCCTAATAGATGGTTTATTTGCGAGACCTCGTTCATCTCATCACATATGCCTGCACGCAAGCGCAGTGGTCAATATCCTGTACCCTAATATAAGCGTGGAGATGCTGTCATGCTCACCATCATGCGGCATTTACGTCATTTTTAAAAATACAGCATTTACGATCGCACTCCAAGGAATGTGGGTTAAAAATAAACCAGGTAGGAGTGCGCGAGACGAGTCGTTAGTGACCGAAATAATCCACCACGTCAATCACCCGGATTTAGGACAATTACTTGTTTACATCCAGGACAAGCAACGTCTGAGACAATTAATTTCCTTGGTCAAAAAGAGACTTTATCGCTTCGATCAAAATAAGACCTATCTGGAGATACATTCCCAGGTGCCTGATGGGAACAAGGAAACGCTCCTCGAATGTAGGAATCAGGTACGGGTAGTGTTTATGACCTCATCAGCTGCTCGCGGCATCTCCTTTCCCCATGCTCGACACATAATCGTGGAGTTACCCAGGTTCCAGATAGAAAATAACCTAATGGAGATAATTCAGGTCATTTATCGAGGTAGAGGTGAGTTTGGTGAGGGACAGAATAATGATCGCGCTCACAAGAAAGTTACGGTATATATCGTTGAAAAAGTCTTTACAAATGCGCCTAAAAATCAACAAAGTAAAATTCCCGCGCCGCGAATCTGATAGGTTCCCTACTCGTCTTGCGATCGCCACCAGTGCCAACAAAACTACCTTGTGGTTGAATGTTTTGACCACGAGTGAAAAATCGATGCGGACAAGATGTCACCCGCAACATAAATGTATCAAATATAACAGACATACCCTACTAATAACCAACCTGATGACTGCGATCGCATTGTCAGGGCGCGGTTTCCGCGCCCCTACGGTTATATTCTGGGCTAACCGACGAAGGTGCTGTAAATCAGGAGTTGGAACATATAGCACAACTAAATGATTCGTGAAATCCCCCCTATTTATCGGTTATTAACGTCTCGCAAATACCCCTCTAAGTCTTGTACGCGTTGTTGGGTTACTTTAGCTAGGCAAGAAAGTGTGGTAGGTCCTGCTAGTGTACCTCCCTCAAACTGACCACCCTCGAAAGCACAAGTTGTATCTCTAAATTTAATCCAGGCTAGTTGGGCATCGGTTAATCTTTTTTGCTGGTTTGTACTCAATTTTGGCTTCAAAGCTTGATAAACCTGATTCATTTTTTGATCGGCTGCTTCGTATTTGCCATTAGCGCAAGTTCTCATAGCCGCTGTTGTCTGAGGATTGTTACAATTAACACCTTGTGCTATCCGTTGATAACTCCCCTGCGCTAAGCTGGGTAAAAGAGCAATGCTTAGCAATGGCAGTGAGACAAGGGCGAATTTTAGCCAGTGCGAACCTAACTTCATAAGTATATTTTTAACTTAATTGTGCATTTATAACTACAACATAAGTTGGCGTTTTTCGGTTGCAGGTCAAGAAAAACGAAAATTACTTACAAAGCTAGTTCCATGTAAATAAATTTTAAGCGTAGGGTGCGTTACGGCTACCGCCTAACGCACCCTACAATGACTTACTTATGGTATAAATTGAGCATTATGTATATAACGGAATTCTGTCGTTTCAGACACAAGAGCGATCGTTCGACTCCAGGCGCTGACTGCTCCTTCTGAGTAGAAAAATACAGACACAGCAGTTTTCAATAGCTGAATCAGATTGTCAGGGCGGGGAGACCCCGCCCCTACGGTCATATTATGGTTTAACCGATTGAAAGAAGCTGTCATGCTGTCAAAATCACACTGCATATTTGACTATTTATGTCAATGCGTAAATTTTACTTGTAGCAAGCAACTCATAACATTGGTCGGCGGTTTCTTGAATATCATGCGGCAATTGTCGGCAGCAATACTGAGTGGTAGGTAAGGTGGGCGATGCCCACCCTACAATATTGGGAATTTACTCAAAAAAACCAACCGTATGAGTGTAAACCTTTACCTAACAAATTAACTCCCAGATAGCAAATCCAAACGACGACAAAGCCACTAGCAGCTAAAATTGCCGGACGAAGACCTTGCCAACCGCGAGTGATGCGGGAGTGGAGGTAAGCAGCAAACACTAACCAGGTAACCAGCGCCCAAGTTTCCTTAGGGTCCCAACTCCAGTAAGAACCCCAAGCCTCGTTAGCCCAGACTCCACCAGCAATGATACCAATCGTTAGCAGGGGAAATCCCAGTCCGATGATACGATAGCTGATGTTGTCCAAGGTTTCAGCGAGGCTGAGACGTTGGGGTGAAAGCGGTTCAGAATTTGAGATTTGGGATTGTGTATTGGGGATTGGGGTTGTTGTCACTAAATCCATGACTGCAGTTTTGCCGTTACCATCACTGGCAAAACGAGCTATGCCATTATTTTCCACAGCCTTTACTTGTGGTTGATTCGCAAGTTCCGAGGCTTTATGCAAGCGGTAACCGTTGCTGCGATAGCCACCAGTGCCTACTGAACTGCCTTGGAGTTGGATATTTTGACCTCTAGTGACAACGAGGAAGGCGATCGCCAGCAACGAACCCACCATTAAAGCTGAATAACTCAACATCATCACACTGACGTGCATCATCAGCCAATTGGATTTGAGTGCTGGTACTAAAGGTTCGGCTGCTTGCATTTCTGATGGCAGCGTCAGGGTGGCAAAAGCGGTAATGAGCATTGCTACAGGTGCGGTAGCAACTCCCACCAAGCGGCTACGGCTTGTGTTTTCGGCAATGAAATGGATAGTGGTAATTCCCCAAGCTAAGAAAAACAGGGATTCATACAAATTGCTCAGCGGAAAATAACCAGCCTCTATCCATCTTGCCCCTAGTAGGGTGGCAATGCACAAATTCGCGATCGCCATCCCAGCTGTTCCCAAAGTCGGCAAGTAGGGCAGATTCGGAAAAGCCGCCCCACTCCAATAAACCAGCATCGTCAGGAATAGGACGGCAAAGGAAATATTGTCTAACCAGTTCTGGAGTATCACCAGATTCATAAGCTTTCTCCCCAAAGAATTCTAAAGTATGGATTCTGATTTTTTGATCCTATCTGTTTTAGGAGAATAGGGAGTAGGGAGTGGGGAGTGGGGAGTAGGGCAATAAATTAAAAATTTTTAATTTTTAATTTTTAGTTTTTAATTTTTAATTTTTAATTTTTACTTCCTCATGGAGACGGGGTTAAAGCAGGAGACGGGGTTAAAGCAGGTGTAGGTATTATGCGAGGGGCATTAGGAGTAAGGTTCGGGGTAGCACTCTTGTTAAGGCTTGCTGGATTTGGTAAAGGTCGAGGGTTTTCAGCTTTTTTCAGTGCTAGAAAGATATCATAGCGGGTACTACGACTATCGCTGATAGCAGTGGTCACCCCGATTGAGCGTGTTGCTGCTAACAAAGTTTGTTGATTAGGCAGTATGGTCGGTAAGGGAAAATTTTTAGCAGTGTGTTCCACATCCAAGAAAAACTGACCATTTATCGGATTGAGATCCCTTGGGACCGTTTGTTGGAATGTCCGGGCACTAGCTAATGTTTTGTTTGGGTTGGGGACAATTTTATCAGTAACAGAGGTGCCTATAGATAAGAAAGCAATATTTTCATCTAACCAGCCATGGGTGGCAGCTAAAGTTCCAAAAGGTCCAATCCAGTTGACAACGGGTTTACCTCCCACTGTTTCCTGTTGGATCTGGAACTGATATTGAGTTTTCATGACTTCATCTAGCTGTTTTAAGGATGCTTCAGCGTTCTTTTGATCGCTTGCTTGTATCATGAACACTAAGCCAGCACGGACATCCGCTTGTGTTCCTTCTTTGGAACTAGTTGGAATCACTGAGATAGAATACTCACCGGACATCCAACTTAGTAAATCTCGATCTAAATCAAGATTGGTGAGAGATTTCACACCATTTCGCAGTTGTTCTGGTGCAATTGGCGAGAGCGGATTTCCCTGAGATGTTAAAACGTAGTCTGCCCACGACCGATGTAAATTTCCACCAGATAGCATCATTAAGGTTTCTGCTGGCACAAGGTTTTGCATTCTCCCAGCTTTATTTTCCATTGCCAGCACTCGCTGACTATTTGGATTTAGCCAAGAAACACCCTTTAATTTGATTCCTTCTGACTCTAAGGTAATTGTCCCCGCTAAACCTTGGTTATTTTGAAGTTGAGTTAAAACCTGAGATGGTAAACGGCGGTTTGGAGATGCAGCGGCTATTTTTGCCGAGTCAGGTACATTCACATAAAACTGAGCAAATGGCTGGTAAGTAGCAATTTTAGGGAAATTTTCTGCAAAACCTGCACTTGTGGCTAGCGATGCTTTATTAAGGTAGGCGTCAATCGTTTTATTTGTAGTTTTAGGATTATCGGTAATGACTAAGAAACGCTCATCTAGTAAGGTTGATGAGAGGTTTTCCCCTGAGTTTTTGGTTTCTTTGATCGCAATATTCTTATAGGTGCGATCGATCCATTTGCCTCCTTTGAACGCTTTGGGTTGTGCCAAAATACTTCTGGCAATTCTCAAGTTTTTTATCGGCAGAACTATTACCAGTGATTGCTCGTTAGTAGTAGCACTTTCATTGGTGGCGATGGGCTTGGCTGTAGGTTTACTTGCAACTGGTGCAAGGATTGCGATCGTGACTTGATCGCCAACCCAAGGACCAATATCTTTCTGGAAGTCGTATCCATTATTAGTCAGGAAGCGATCGCGCAACTTCACTAAATTCTCATCTAGTTGTGTTTGGGTCTGTTTTGTGCCAAACTCCCGTAATTTGTGCCATTGGTTAGGATCGGTAGTTAGGGAAACCGCAAACAGGGCATCTTGGGGAATAATATTTGCGCCAACTGGCAAATCTCTGGACAGTGGTTTTCCTTGGCTTAACAGCCAGTATGCCGCACTCCCCGCAGCAATCAATAGCCCAGCAGACGAAAGCGTTAGCACCAGAGATGGTTTCTTTTTTTTCTTTATCGAAACAGACTCGACGGGCAGTCCCATTGAAACCCATACCTCAATAATTGCGAACTCATTACTTGCTTTTTTACTAAATTTCACCAAAAAGTTTCCCATCTCTAGGGCTGCTGATTACATAAATTTCTCCACCTTGGACGATGATCTGACTTCCGTAATTAACCTACCATTTTTTTAATAGCGAAGGAACCTGAAATTACTATCACAACCAAACACTCTGGCAGTTTATTTACACGAATAAAATAGATTTTATTTAATATATTTCTACTGTTAAACAAATAGTTATTTTTTTATCAATAGCGTATTCACGAGCCATCAAAAATAATCATAATTAACAAATTATTGTATAAATAATCACTAAAACTAGCGGTAGGAGCCAATACGGTTCAGTTAGGACTGAACGTTAGGAATTACATAGGTGTAGAGACTTTGCAGTGCAACGTCTCTACAAAGGTGGACGGTAAGCAAGAGAATCTGGCGCATTTCGATATTTTTACAAAAATTGTATATTTTCATACTTAACAAAAAATCTGGCAAACATTAGGCAACGAAAAACTCTATAACTGCATGGAACCTAAATATTTTGTTAAGTAAGGCGAGAAAACTTCATAAATAAGTGTCAAGGGCTGCCCATGATGCCAAAACAGATAGTGACGACCCCAAAAGGGTCCGATTTCATTAAAGCCTGACTGTAGTGCATCTGAGTAACCGTAGTAAATTCCTTGAACATCCCGATATAACTCTGTACGGATACGAGCTAAACTTGCCCAAATAGGTAATGAACGGTTTTGCAAATACTCATCTACATGACTAGCTTCCCACCAAGAGCTAGCATACCCTAAGCGCTGACCAGAAGCGGTACGCAGCCACACTTGTCGGCGTAGTCGTGGTCCTGGCACTGCTTGGATTAAATTAGGAGCATCATCTAAGTCTATACCAATCAATGACATGTCAATGACATCCACTTCCGTAGGTTCGCCTGTAAGCAATTGCAAGTGCCGTGTCGGGGAGCCATCGCCTAAAAGTAATAATTGCCAGGCGGGTGCCATTCGAGCGTGAGGCAACCCTTGTTGAATAACTTCTTCCCCACCTTGCCAAATCGGAGTCAAACGATGCCACTCAATAGGCAGTGTTAAATTATTTGTCGTAAAAGTTACAGTCAATGCTCTTTACAAAAATTCACCTATCTCTATAAAAACATAAAAAATTATAAATATAGAGACGTTGCAGGCAACGTCTCTATATTTAATGCGGATGGCGAGACTCGAACTCGCAAGGCAAAGCCACACGCACCTCAAGCGTGCGCGTATACCAATTCCGCCACATCCGCAGGGTTTTTCTAACTTATGCAATATAGCATAAAAAAATCATTATTGTATAGAGGTTAGATCGATTCTAAAAAATTTAAGTGCAAGGATTCGCAAATTTCTTCAATAGGTATCTCTGACGGACAGAAAACTAGTGTGCCGTCAAGTGATATTAAAAAGGGCTATAGTCACCGTGGGACACACGGTGCCATTAAAAAGCCAATGTTGGGTGACGAAGACTAGCAGCAGCAATGTTGGTAGTAAGAGTCAATACCCATTCAGGCAACAAGCCAGTTCCTTCCCGAGGTTTGGGACGAGGCTTGGGGATCTCCTGTCATAATTTGAAATCAGGCTTTGCGTTGTTCCAAAGAAGATGAAGTTTGACAAAATATTAATTGCCAATCGGGGAGAAATTGCGCTTCGCATTCTCCGCGCTTGTGAAGAAATGGGGATTGCGACTGTTGCGGTACATTCCACCGTTGACCGTAATGCTCTCCACGTCCAACTTGCTGATGAAGCAGTTTGCATTGGCGAACCAGCTAGCAGTAAAAGTTATTTGAATATTCCCAATATTATTGCCGCCGCCTTGACGCGCAATGCCAGCGCCATTCATCCTGGTTATGGCTTTTTAGCAGAAAATGCTCGGTTTGCGGAAATCTGTGCTGACCATCATATTGCCTTTATTGGTCCATCTCCGGAAGCGATTCGGTTGATGGGAGATAAATCTACTGCTAAAGAAACCATGCTGAAAGCTGGGGTGCCGACGATACCAGGTAGTGATGGGTTGATAGATTCGGAGCAAGAAGGATTAGCGATCGCCAGGAAAATTGGCTATCCAGTGATGATCAAAGCCACAGCTGGTGGTGGTGGACGGGGTATGCGTCTAGTGCGATTTGAAAGCGAATTCGTCAAATTCTTTCAAGCCGCCCAGGGCGAAGCGGGAGCAGCGTTTGGAAATTCTGGCGTTTATTTAGAAAAATGTATCGAACGTCCGCGCCACATTGAATTTCAACTTTTGGCAGATAGCTACGGTAACGTTATCCACTTGGGTGAACGAGATTGCTCAATTCAGCGCCGCAATCAAAAGCTTTTAGAAGAAGCCCCCAGTCCGGCGCTAGATCCAGACTTGCGAGAGAAAATGGGGCAAGCTGCCGTCAAAGCTGCCCGATTTATCAATTACACTGGGGCAGGCACAGTCGAGTTTCTCCTAGATAAGTCTGGTCAATTCTACTTTATGGAAATGAACACTAGGATTCAAGTGGAGCATCCCGTAACAGAAATGATTACTGGCGTAGACTTAGTAGTAGAACAAATCCGTATTGCTCAAGGGGAAAGTCTGAAGCTGACCCAAGACCAAGTCGTCTTGCGGGGTCATGCGATCGAATGCCGCATTAATGCTGAAGATCCTGACCATGACTTTCGTCCCGCCGCTGGACGTATCAGTGGTTATCTCCCCCCTGGCGGTCCCGGAGTCAGAATTGATTCCCACGTTTACACCGATTACCAAATTCCTCCCTACTATGACTCTCTGATCGGCAAGTTAATAGTTTGGGGACCAGACCGCCTCACTGCTATTAAACGCATGAAACGGGCATTGCGGGAATGTGCCATTACAGGATTACCTACCACAATCGGGTTTCATCAAAAAATTATGGAAAATCCCCAGTTTTTGCAGGGAGATGTTTACACTAATTTTGTGCAGGAGATGACAAACCACAGAGTAGTAGATAGGGAGTAGGGAGTAGGGAGTGGGGAGTGGGGAGTGGGGAGTAGTACTTTAAGACAACTAACCACTAACCACTAACCACTAACAATTCCTATACACGAGACAGCATGGTCAGCAATCCTTGCTGACCTAGTAAAATTTCCCGTAGCAGGCTGATGATCCCAACCCAAATAATCGGGGTAATATCCACTCCACCTACAGGTGGGACTAGTTTTCGCAACGGTACTAAAAAGGGTTCGGTAGGCCAAGCTACTAAATTAAAAGGTAACCGATTCAAATCAACTTGGGGATACCAAGTTAGGAATATACGGAAAATAAACAAAAGTATCATCAGTCCTAATCCCAGACCTAGAATCCAGGAAGTCAGGTCAACACCAGTCATGTTTTGAACTACTCTCTGTGTAAAAAAATAAAAACGAGCGCAACCGCCAGAAAATTTGAAGCTTTGTAAACAGCTATTTTATAATTCTAACCAAACGCTGTCACTTCCAAGGGAAGTTCGCAAGCGTGTGATGTGAAGTCTCAAGTAGGAAGCTAAGTGACTGCTTAAAGGTGTAATAGACGATTAGAATTGAAATGAAGAGTGTAACAAAAGGTAGAATTTATGACGCCTTCTTTAGCAAATTTCCTTTGGAGTCTGGTTTGGGGTAGCGCGATTGTTGTTATCCCTGTAATAGTGGGATTGATTTTTGTCAGCCAAAAAGATAAAATACAGCGCTCATAATACTGGCGCTTCATAAAGTACGGTAAATAGATAGCGGTTTTTGAGCTTTGGTGATATTGTGGAGACGCGAAACCTCGTGTCTCTACAATAATATTATTTCTCATTACAGTAGTGATTTTAATTGTAAGTCGCTAACATAGATTATGACTATTGGGTAAACAACAATGGTAACTTTTGGGCTGAACTCAGCCAGTGTTCTGGCTCAAGTCAATTTTGGAACAAATCCAGCCAGCCTTTTAGGAATTTTCCTAGCTGTGGCTGGACCAGCACTGTATTTTATCCGCTTTATACGTCCAGGGCTGGAACGAGATCAAGATATCTTTTTTGCAGCCATCGGTTTAGTGTGCGGCTTTATTCTCATATTTCAAGGTTGGCGGTTAGACCCAATTCTGCAATTCGGTCAGTTGCTTTTGATTGGCACAACTGTATTTTTTGCAGTTGAAAGTCTTCGCTTACGAGCGATAGCCACTGAGCAAGCTAAGCGCAACACAAAGATTGTAGACGAGCGAGAGGTTAGCGATCGCTACAAGTATAGTGGTAAAAGGTATGAGGCTGAGGTAGATGCAGAGTTAGAACCACTGCCTTATGATGAATACGAGGAGGAACGTCCGCGCCCTCGAATTCAGGGTAGCAGGGATGGTCGTTCGTCTCGTGATAGCTATTACGATGATGAACCCCGCCGTCGTCAAGACCGGCGCAATAGTGGCGAAAGACCAACACCTACAGAAAAAAACCGTCGTCGTAGTTCTGGAGGACAAGTAAGTCGTACCTCTGACAGGATTGAAAACGAAGATTGGGGTTCATCTAAAGCAGGTGATAATTGGGATAGCTCAACTAGCGAAGAAAGAAGATATCCTCGTCGCGGTAGTGATGGATACATCCGACCCGAAAGTAGTGACGAGGATATCGCTCCAAGACAAAAAAGACGTCGTCCACCTAGCGATTCGGCTTCCCGACCACCACGGGAGGATGATGACGTTGTACCAAGTGAATATGTGGAATATAAACCGATTGAGCGCTCAAATGAAGAGCCTGATTCGACGAATTTTGACAACGTTTGAACAAATTGGTGATTGGTAATTGGGAAAAAAATAATTCCGATTACCCATTGCCACTCTAGGCGATAGTACAAATATTTAAGTTTATTTGATATTATAACGCTTTATAACCACACTACACAACAGTCGCAAATCCTCACTTCAATCTAGCGCGGCAGGGTAAGGGAATGGGGAGTGGGGAATGGGGAAAGAAAAACTTCCTACTCCCTACTCCCTACTCCCTACTCCCTAATTTCTTGTTGGACAGCTTCGATCAGCGATCGCACTTGTTGAGTTCCTTGTGAAGGCTCAAATGTTAGGGGGAACTTACGCCGGACGATCATTCGTAACCCCAAGGGTAAAATACTGAGTAATCCTTTCAGGTCTTTAAAGTAGTCTCCAACCACTTGTAAAACAAACTGAGATTCATTAATCCAGCCACCTTGTTTAACCACCTCTACTAATCCCTTGCGGTGACGAAGTGGAATGCTGTCTGGTACTTCATTATCCGCGAGAATTTCCTGTTTGATTTTGGTGATTTGATCTAATGGTGCAACACCCATTGGACAAACTGAGTTGCAGTAAAAACAACGTGTACAGCCCCAAACTCCTTTAGTGCCTTCGTTGTAATTTTCTAAACGGCTTTGGGTTTGGCTATCACGTCCGTCTGCTAAGGTGCGGTAAGCTTTGGCAAGGGCATGAGGACCAACAAAGCCAGGATCCACTTCACGAGCATTACACTCCGAGTAGCAAGCTCCACACATAATACAATTGCCCGTTTGATCGAGACGCGATCGCTCCTGAGGCGTTTGCAAAAACTCTCTTTCTGGCACTACACGCCCTGCCGTACTCACATAAGGAGCAACTGCCTCTAGGTTATTCCAGAAACTACTCATATCCACCACTAAATCCTTAATAACAGGCATATTGCCCAAGGGTGCCACAGTTATTTCTGGAATGACATTCGCGTTACTTCCGGACGTTCCGATCTGTGGTACTTTGCCGATTTCGCTGCCAACATTTTCCTTACAAGCTAAAGCCGATCGTCCATTGATTCGCATAGCGCAGCTACCACAAATTGTATTGCGACAATTTTTGCGAAACGCCAAAGTCCCATCTTGCTCCCACTTAATGCGATTGAGACAATCTAGGATTGTATTCCCGGATTCAGCATCCAAAACATAAGTTTGCACAATCGGGGAGGAATTTTGTTTTTGCCGAATGACCTTAAAAAGAACTTCCATTACATCCTACCAAAGTCTTGAAATTACCACATTTACCTAAAAAATCAATCTCACATGCAGCTTGCTGGCTTAAGTAGTTCGGCTCTTGTTGCCCATTGGTAACGCTAGCTGTTAATAAGCTGATGATTAAAGACCTACTGATTCTAGTTTAAGGATAACCCTGAAAATCTCAATTTTATAAGCACTCTCCTGGGATGTCAGACAATTGTGTCAACCTCTAGACCTAGCAGTTAAAAAAAGATAATCGCTGCTTGGCATCTGATTTACCTGTTTGGGAGTCGAGTCGAGGATGGGATTCACCCCTATAGGTGATTTACCTCAAACTGAAAAATATCTGAATCAAATGCTTTATAGATTATAGCTGGATCTTAATGTCAACAGGCATCAAACCCTGAACTGTCGCTAAGCGCAAATTATTCGATTATATAGAATTGTCAAATTTGAGGATGAACATCTTGACCTCTCAATGAAGAAACTCAAAGGATATGACTCACTCGTCAAAACTGCTCGTCTAAATTAGATGAATTTTTATAAAAGCCTTATGGCAATCCTCAGCCCAAAGGCAGGTATTTAGATAAAAGTGTAACAGCAAGTTTAATTCAAACTTAAATAACAATTTTGCTATTATTAGTGCATGCTAGTATTTAATATAAAATTACGAGGCAACAAAACCAGTAGAAGTTGACGTGTTAGCGCGGCTAATACTGCTTTGTTTATTCGTAAAATTGTAGAAAAGAGAGATTTATCGTCTTTACTAGCAGGATAAAAGGGTGTATGCTTGCACAACCCTATAAAAATCCTATGCTGTCCTAAGCTTGAGAACATGAGTAGGGAAAATCCTATAACTCAAAGCCAAGAAAGGTAAGCGAGAAAAGTGGAAAGCCCTGCTATTTGTTGGTTCTACCACTTATGTATAGTGGTAGAACCGATCCACTTTGCCAAGGTGGCTTAAAGTTAGACCACCGTAATAGCACCTCTCGAAAAAATTATTTCATTTTCGATGGCAAATGAGGGTTAAAAGTGCCGTAAAATTACCGAAATTAATGCCTGTGACAACTATGACCTCTTATCTGTTGTGGACAAGCATAACAGAGGCTATCATACTCCCTATAAGCAGGAATTAATCCCTCACTTTAGGGCTTTGAGCAGCAAGCGTGCAGATGTTAAAAAGCCATCATACTGGCATGAGACGACATTGTTTATCAATTTGGAGAGAGTAAGGATATTTTGAGCGTAATGACTGAAACTGCAACTGCCCCATTGACGGGAAAATCATTGCTGGCTAAAGTAAAAGAACTTTCCACCTTACCACGGAGAGAAAGAGCCAAGCAATGTGGCTATTACACTGTTACCAAAAATAACCAGGTTCGTGTCAACCTTACCGATTTTTATGACGCTTTGCTATCGGCTAGAGGAATTCCTTTAAGTCCGGAAGCACCCAAAGATGGTCGTGGTCGCGAACCGACCTATCGAGTTAGTGTCCATCAAAATGGTCAAATTGTGATTGGTGCAACCTACACCAAAGCCATGGGCTTAAATCCTGGTGATGAGTTTGAAATTAAGCTGGGATACAAGCATATTCACTTAATACAAGTTGATAGTGATAAAAAAGAACTCCAGTCTGATTTAGACTCCGACTTAGACGAAGATTACGTAGACGAAGAGGACGAAGACGAAGAGGACGAAGAGGACGAAGAGGACGAAGACGAGGAGTAAATTTTTTCAGCAGAAGAGATATACTGAAAACCCTTGAGGTCATTGGTACTCCACAGCTTGTCCCTTTTAAAAGAAACTAGCTGCTTTGAGTAAAAAATACGATTAGACCTCTTGCACAAGTTGCCTATTTTAGTAGAGGCTTGATAAGGAAACGAGAAATCTGTTTTGGCAAGAAGTCTATCGTGTTTTTTTTGCTTGTTTTGATAGCTTTATTTGAGTCATCAGCCAACTCCTTACTGTCATTTGGGCAAGATGCACCAGTACTAGTTGTTGTGATGACTTTTTTTATTGCTTGGTCCGGATGTTGGTTACCAGTAGCAGCAGTGTTGGTGTTCGCATTTAATTGGCAACCCAACAAACCGTTGCAGCCAGAACAAAAGTTGCCAATACTTGTGTCTCTCTACTTATTAGCCCCCCTAGTTGTTTGGGGAATGAGTTGGCTGACCAATACATCTTTCTCAGACTATGGATTTGTCAAGAATATTTCAATTCTAGGTTCTTTGGGTTTGGGTTTTGGTTTGGGAGTCCTGAGTCTAGCGGTTGTCTTTGTCTTTCAGTTGTGGCTGGGTTGGTGTTCTTTTCAATTTGCGAATATAAAGCTAGTGCGACCCATCTTGTTGCCTATTTTGTTAATAGCGTTGTTCGTAGGTGGGATAGAGGAGTTAGTTTTTCGCGGTTTTCTGTTCACTGAACTAAACCATGATTATTCAGTATGGGCAGCAGCGGCTGTTTCTAGCTTAATTTTTGCCTTTTTACACTTAATTTGGGAGCAAAAAGAAACCATACCACAACTGCCAGGACTCTGGCTAATGGGAATGGTTTTGGTGATGGCACGGTTTGTCAATAGCGGTAATTTAGGTTTAGCTTGGGGATTGCACGCGGGATGGGTGTGGGCGATCGCCTGCTTAGACACGGCGCAACTCATCAATTACACCGACCAAGTGTCGGAATGGGTGACGGGTAAGAATAAAAAACCCTTAGCTGGTGTAGCGGGAATTGTTTGTTTACTGCTGACTGGGCTAGTTCTCTGGATATTTTTTGTTTATGGCTAACCTCCAAACCCAGGGACTAAACGCTTCAGGGCGCGACCGGCAACATCGCCATAGCGTAATTGCCCACACAGGATTTTACCCATAATTTGGACAGCAGAGGGACGCCTGACACCTACTTTGTAGCCTATACCAGGAAAGCGGTAGAATGCTCCGGCTAATTTTTGCGCCCAAGCCATATCACTACCCCATTGTTCATTGATGACAAAGGAGTAATTTTCTAAAGCGTTCTTGTCTCCAGATAACGCTTTGTCAATAGCTTCAGCTGCTTTCAACCCACTAAAAATTGAGGGGCGAATACCTTCTGCTGTAAAGGGGTCTACGACACAAGCAGCTTCTCCAGCTAAAACAGCATTTTCGGTGTGTAGCTTTTGATTACCATTCCACAAGCAAATAGCATGACCATACTGCTTGCAGGTCTTTATCTGTAAACCAAACAGATTGCCGTACTCATTTAAAGTACTTTTAAAATCTTGTGCTTCACCACCAAGAAATTTACCGATGCCTATGGAATAGCCATCCGCCTTGGGGAAGTTCCAAAGGTAGCCGTTTTTAACCATGCCAAACTCGAAGTGAGCGACGTTACCGTCAGTCACTATGGCTGGTGCTTCCGCCTCCAACGCTGCTGCTAAAAGGCGTTTGCGTTCTTTGAAGCCCAGCCATTTTGCCATTGGTCCCTTAGCACCATCAGCCGCAATTAAATAACGACCTGTAATCGGTCCGTTCGCTGTATTAACTTGCCAATAATCAGTTTTAAATTCAATTCCTGTAACTTCTGTACGATCTCGCAGTTCGGCTCCTTGGTTCTGCGCTTGCTGAATCAGAAAATGGTCAAAAACTTCTCGCCGCACCATCCAAACTGGTTCTGTCGTTTTTAGTTCGGCTTCTACTGCTTCGTCCATTTTCCAAGTGCAGCGAATTGTATCTGCCTTGATTGAAATTGCTGGGCTAAAGTCAAAGTCAAACCATTCGGCGATCGCTGGCGACACTCCACCACCACAAGGTTTATATCTTGGCAGAGGTTCTTTTTCCAAAACTAATACTGAGCGCCCTCGCTTGGCTAAATGATATGCAGATGTCCCACCTGCAGGACCAGCGCCGACAATAATGCAGTCGTACATATGGCTGACTCTTTGCTCCTTCCTCTAGTTGATTTTCAACAGAAATTTACGATCCTTCCCAACTATATAGATAATCACAGAAGCTCGGAAACCGGGTAACTAGAGCAGTCCTATTTTATTTATGAACAAGGGAGACAAGGGGGACAAGGGAGACAAGGGAGAGGTGTTCACAAATCATTTAGGGTTGCGATAGTAGCGAAAAATTAAGGCTTTCAGGTTCAGTTAATCGCACTCGTACCCGGTTTATGACAGGAGTGCGAGATGTGAGTTAATGAATGTGAATCTTCGCTGCTGACAAGAAGCAGTTTTTAGCAAGAGAAGAAAAAAAGAGCCATATTCTCCTATTCTTCTCTGCCTTAGAAGCACCCTACAGGCGGTACACCACCCGTTATGAATGGAACAAACACCACCACTCCCCACTCCCCACTCCCCATGTTTATTGAGAGCTTTATCAGACAGTTGTGATGTCTTTTTCTTTCTCTGCTAGCAATTCGTCTATTCTGGCGGTGTACTTATTTGTGAGTTTTTGCAGTTTATCTTGCTGATCTCGTGATTCATCTTCAGAGATTTCAGCGCTTTTTTCCTGTTTACGAATTGTATCTAGAGTATCGCGACGGATATTGCGAATGCCAACGCGCCCTTCTTCAGCGTACTTGGCAGCGAGTTTAACTAGTTCTTTGCGGCGATCGCTCGTCAATTGCGGAATATTCAGCCGAATCACCGAACCGTCGTTGCTAGGGGTTAAACCCACATCCGACATAGAAATTGCCTTTTCGATCAAGTTCAAGCTATTGCGCTCATAGGGCTGAATCAAAATTGTCGTGCCATCTGGCGTACTAATGTTTGCCAGTGTTTTTAGAGACGTGGGCGAACCGTAGTATTCTACCATCACCTTATCTAGTAAACTCGCATTGGCGCGACCAGTGCGAATTGTGTTAAAAGCTCGTTGAGTGGCATCAACGGTCTTTTGCATCGTACTCTCAGCTTCAGCTAATTTCACAAGCACCTCCCACAAGCGTACCGATGGATTCTCCCATCACTGCACGGTATATATTACCGTGTACGGTCAAGTCAAATATCAGAATTGGGATATTGTTTTCTTTACACAAGGCGATCGCAGTACTATCCATTACCCGCAAATCTTTTGCTAAAACGTGTCCATATGTAAGGCTGTTAAAACGTTTTGCATCAGGGTATATGTGGGGATCGGCATCGTACACTCCGTCTACCTTAGTGGCTTTAAAAATCACTTCCGCATCAATTTCTGCAGCTCTTAAGGCTGCAGTCGTATCAGTGGTAAAGAAGGGATTTCCAGAACCTGCACCAAATATTACCACCCGCCCCTTTTCTAGGTGACGGATGGCACGACGACGAATATACGGTTCCGCTACTTCTTGCATAGCGATCGCAGTTTGAACTCGCGTCTGTACTCCTATTCGTTCCAGCGAGTCTTGCAACGTCATGGCATTCATTACCGTGGCAATCATCCCAATGTAGTCAGCGGTTGCTCTGTCCATTCCCGCCGACGCCGCCTTCACGCCACGAAAAATATTCCCGCCGCCAACGACAATAGCCATTTGAATGCCAGTTGCTACCACCTCTGCTACTTCTGTGGCTATTTGTTTTACCACTTCCGGATCAATTCCATAGCCCATGTTGCCCATCAGGGCTTCACCGCTCAGCTTAAGTAAAACCCGTCGGTAATTTGTTCCCATGAAGTTACGCTTTATCAAAAAATTTGCAATTCCCTCCAATTTAAGATAACAGTACAGTGACCATCTGTCTTCTACTTACGCCATGTTAATAAAGTACCGACAGTTTCTGTTTGTGGGGGGTAAATTTCTTGACCTTTAAACAGAGAGGCGATCGCATGCTTGAGATAATGCTTTCCTATAACTTCAGGGTTATGAAGGCGATCGTCAATTCCTCCTTTGTAGCGCACTATACCATCCCCGTCTATTAAGAAAGCCATTGGAGTTTTACTTGCACCAAAGCTACGAGTTACATCTTGAGTTGAGTCCCACAGGTAGGGAAAGTTTAACTCATGTGCTTTAGCAAAAGCCTTCATTTTTTCAAAATTTTCCATAGGATTGGTATTGGCATCACTGCCATTCATCCCGATCAGTGTGAAGTTTTGTTCACCAAATTCGGTTTGAATGTTTTTTAGCCTGTCGATATATAACTCTACATAAGGACAGTAATTACACATGGCAATGACGCCAACTGCGCGGAACTTCTCGAGATAACGACCCAGATGATGGACTTGATTATCAATTCCGGGCAGTTCAAAATCTGGTGCGTAGCTTCCAACTGGCGTGCCAATTGTTTCTAGTATAGTCATCTTCTTTGAGTTTGAAGGAACTAAAAACAAGGAATTATCGTTAAATTTGGCGTCAACTTCAAGTCTTAAACCACCCCTTAGCTAAAGCCTGATATCCAATAATTTTATAGATCAATTTGGCTGCCGTAAATTGTGAAACTACTGAATCTACAAAAGAGTGCTAATTCCATGACATCACAGCCAATCACATTGTAATTGTTACATAGACGCTGTAAAAAATTGCAGAGTGCATACCACTGCAAGCCACCTGGTTCTGGAGTGCCTACCCCAGGAATCAAAGTTGGATCGATACCATCTAAATCAATAGTCAAAAAGACTTTCTCCGTAGGAATAGCTTGAATCGCTTTTTCTATCCAATCTGGATCTTGAGCAATTTCGCGTGCCCGAAACACTGTAAGTTGTTTTTCTTGAATTAACTCGGCTTCTTCTTTACAAATAGCACGAATGCCTATTTGTACTGTTGGTAAACCCATATCCACAATCCGCCGCATTACACAAGCGTGATTGTAAATAGAACCTTCATACTCGTGACGTAAATCACCGTGAGCATCTATTTGCACTACAGTAAAAGGCTCTGCGGTATACGCCTGACGATATGCTTCTACCACTCCAGTAGTAATACTGTGTTCGCCTCCCAAGGCAATGACAAATTTGCCATCATTAACCAATTTATACACTGTTTCTTGGGTGACTTTTAACATTTCTATAGCTGATATGCTGCGCCCTAGCCGCGTGTCGGCAATTATTTCCTGTGTATAAATTCCTACTTCACAGCCTGTTTCCTTGTCTAGTTCCTCATCATAATATTCAACTTGTTGAGATGCTTCTAAAATAGCATACGGACCGCTTTGACAACCTCGTCGATAAGTGGTTGTTGCCTCATAAGAAATGGGTAATATAACTACACGTGCAGTCTCATAAATAGCAGCAGCACCCACTCCTAAGAATGGCAGCACAGAGGTAGAATTTTGTGCCAACATGACGAACACCTTGTTTGTATTGCAATTGCGAGTTTTAATCCTCACACAATTTGGGCTTCGGAGTACACTACCTCAAGAGCAATGGGGATGAGGAGCAAATCAATTAAAAATTAAAAATGCAAAATTAAAAAAGTTTTAATTTTTAATTTTTAATTTTTAATTCTTGTACTCCCTCATTCCCCATTCCCAGAGTACTGCCAAAATAAAAAGAGTTATGCCTGTAGTCAGCGGCTGTACATCTACTCATTATTATTAATAAATTAGTATCTCATGATTAGCTCTACCTCCACTCCGACAATTACCTCAGACAAAACCTGGATTTGGCAAGGCTTCCCCATCTGCTATCAAACCCAAGGAACCACTGGACCAGCCGTAGTCCTGGTGCATGGCTTTGGAGCCTCTTGGGGACACTGGCGGAGAAATATTCCCGTGCTGGCGGATAACTGCCAAGTCTATGCCATTGATTTGATTGGCTTTGGCGCTTCAGCTAAACCCAAACCAGGTGAAAAGATTGCCTATACATTTGAAACCTGGGGACAGCAATTGGCAGATTTTTGCCGTGAAGTCGTGGGTGAGCCTGCTTTTTTAGTTGCGAATTCTATCGGCTGTATTGTAGCAATGCAAGCTGCCGTGAGTAACCCAGATATTGCATTAGGAGTTGCGTTACTCAACTGTTCCTTGCGGTTGTTGCACGATCGCAAACGGGCAACTTTACCTTGGTATCGTCGCTTTGGCACACCCCTCGTTCAACGGTTGCTATCCATAAAACCAATTGGCGAATTCTTTTTCAATCAAATAGCCAAACCGAAAACCGTGCGTTCGATTCTACTACAAGCCTATGCTAATGCGGAAATAGTAACAGATGAGCTAGTAGATATACTGATGGCACCAGTAGGCGATCCAGGCGCTGTGGCAGTGTTCCTTGCTTTTACCTCATATTCAACAGGACCTTTACCTGAAGACCTTTTACCTCTCCTACCTTGTCCAGCAATTATTTTATGGGGAGCATCTGACCCTTGGGAACCCATTGAGTTAGGTAGAGAGTTAGCCAACTTCCCGCAAGTGCAAAAGTTTATTCCTTTAGAAGGCGTAGGGCACTGTCCTCAAGATGAAGCTCCTGAGGTAGTGAATCCGATTTTACAGGATTGGATTTGGAAATTCAAATAATTCGTAATTTGTCTGATGTTAAGGTTTGGTAGAACGTTGTAAAATAGCTCTTTGCTGCAACCAATCCTTACCGACTTGGATGCTGATATCAGAAGCCAGATTACCGGTGCTTTCTACCCGAACTTCCCCAAATCCCACAGTGTTGCGAATTGATTCGGCGCTGCTACCGTCTCCTTGTTGAGCGACAATGTGAGTCATTTCCAGAGGTTCTCCCCAGCTTTTAGCTACATAGATGTTGCGATAGCCTGCTTTTTCTAAGGCAATGATTAAAGGTTGGAGATCGGCACGTCTGCTACCCGTGCTGTTTTGAATTGCTACTCGTAAAGAGGCTGGATTAGCTGCTTGTGGTTGATTTCCTGTATCCAAATTAAAGTGCTGAGCCATCAAGGAGTTGATGTGTTGGCTATCTGGCAACCAGTAACTAGAATCAAACTCCCTTTTATCGCTAAACCGACCGGGCACCATTAACATATGCATATTAGAATGATTTGTTCGCACTCCGAAACCCATGAGCGCCACTAATTCCTCAACTGTCAAGTTGGTATCAATGTGTTCTTTAACGACATCGAGAATTTTGGGCAATTGAGCCAATGTATTTGGGTTAAGCGATTGGTCCATCAAGGCACGCATTACCATTTGCTGCCGCTGAATTCGACCAATATCTCCTAGTGCATCATGGCGAAAGCGTAACAGTTGTAGAGCTTGATCGCCATTGAGATGCTGCTTTCCTGCCTTCAAATTGATGTACAAATGCTGGGAATCATCCCTGTATTTCATATCCTTAGGTACGTAGACTGTCACCCCACCCAAGGCATCGATCAGCTTGCCCACTCCCAGAACGTTAATCCGCACATAACGATCAATTCCGACTCCACTCAAGAGATTACTGACCGTTTTGGCAGTTAAAGCAGGTCCACCATCAACATTTGCGGCATTAATTTTTTGCACACCATGACCTTCCACCTCTACCCGGGTGTCTCTGGGAATGGAAAGCGTGACCATTTTTTTCTTCTCTGGAGAGAATCTGATCAAGAGCATCACATCAGAAAGACCCTCAAAGGAGTTTAACTCGGGCTGATACCTCATTTGTCTGGTTTCAGCAGGAGGGTTTTTAACGTCTGGTGGAAGTACGCTCATTCCCAAAAGTAAAATATTGACGGGGCGAGTTAATTCTGAAAGCCGCAGCCCACTCCCCGCGATGCGATCGCCATCAAATACCGCCGCTTCATCTGGACTAAGTTTTGTATGCAATAAAGGCTTACTGGTCAAAGAAACCGCAAACAGCGCCCCTACTGTAGCTGATACCATTGCAATACCGCTCATCCCTAACCAAAACCACAACCAGCGTCCAAACTTAGGGCGAGTCGCATCGCTTTTACTGGAGTTGGAGGCGTTCGCAAAATGGTCCTCTTGTGCCGAAGTTCTTTGACTACTCACTGACTTCCTCACACTTAATTGCTGAAAATTTGCTAATTGCTAAAGGCTAATAGCTAATTGCCGATTGGCAGATTAGCCATTAGCAGCATAAACCAATATTTATTTAAGTATGTCAAAATTGGTTCGTAGTTGCGCTACCCTTGCGGGAAGCCGAGTAGTGCTCAGTAGCGCTCGTCCCTCTGCTGGTGTACCCGAAGATCGCGCTCCGCCGGAGTACCGGCTAACGCAACGCTTACGCTATCGCTACCGCTGACGCTCGAGTACTCGAAGATCGCGCTCCGCCGGAGTACCGGCTCACGCAACGCTTACGCTATCGCGCTTCGTGTCTACAGTGCGCGAGTCGCGCGCAACTACAAGCCTTTCTCGTCTATTTTACAAAACTTTACATAGTTGGTGTTCTCGCCGACCTACTTATACCCAGGATTCCTCGGAATTTTTGGTTAATCCGAAGAAGTTTATATTGAAGTATGGCAACAATCAACAAGGTTTGACCAGAAGTGTTAAGAAATGTTTTATAAGTTTTCAGGAGCAATAGAAATACACAACCCAGTTTGAGGCTTAGGTACTAAGACAAGTACTTGCCAAGCACTTGCTCGGCGAAGTTGCTCAGTCCTGGTAAGCGCTTAGACTTACCCCTAACGGTGTGAACAATCAACCAGATACTGACTAAAAAGTAACCAGAAGTGAGAAAGCTATTCAGTATTAGTAAACGCAGTGTTAAAAATTCTGAAGTAGCTGCCCCAGTTGTTAATAAAATGTATCCCAAAAGCCAGCTAAGTGCCAAAGTAATTGACAGACGACTAGCAGTAAGTTGTTCCCGACTTCCTTGACGACGATACAGAGTCCATAGGGATGGGAAAAAACCAATGACTGGAATTAAATACAGAAGCAGTAGTGTGGGGAATGGAGGAGTAGGGGGAGTAGGGG
>CAXTSI010000083.1:13156-22508 GCA_964246695.1 uncultured bacterium | reverse complement strand
CTAGCACTTAGTCAAGGAATTAACATTCAAATTTCCAGGTGCAAGATCTGAGGTAAGACAGCAAGGGTTAGTGTAGTAGAAAACACAGACAAAAGCTTTGTATAATTAATACCCATCTTCGTCAACTCCTAAATCTGGTTGATAATTTAGCTTTGTAGATTTTAAAAGATATTGAGGATTGAGTTGAGGAGCAAATAATCAGAGGATACCATTTACTGAACCAAGTTGCGATCGCCCGAGCGATACTAGTACTATGCCGAAAATACCAGAGTGCGATCGCCTAATCGCTCATGTGGTATTATATGTATTATGGCGGGGGTTTACCTGTATGAATTCCTATCAGGGATTATAATATATCTATTATATGCTGCAAATTTCTAACACAGTTATCATCCCCGACAGCGATATCGAAATTAGTGCGATTCGTTCCCAAGGAGCAGGAGGTCAAAACGTCAACAAGGTTTCCACCGCCATCCACCTGCGCTTCGACATTGGGGCTTCATCATTACCTAATTACTATAAAGAACAGCTTTTGAAGCTGAACGATCAACGCATCACCAAGGACGGAGTTGTCGTTATTAAGGCTCAAGAACACCGAAGCCAGGAGCAGAATCGGGAGGAAGCGTTGAGACGACTTCAAGAACTCATTAAAAGCATAGTTGTACTGAAGCGAAAACGCAAACCCACCAAACCAACTCGCAGCTCTCAGAGAAAACGTCTTGACAGCAAAAGCAAGCGATCGCAGATTAAGTCCATGAGAGGGCAAATCACTGATTAGAATAGTGATAGTAAGAACATACTGGAGGCAAGACAACGGTTTACGCACGTCCTTTAGCACGTTTAATTGAGCAACTGCAACGCTTACCGGGAGTAGGTCCAAAAACTGCCCAAAGACTGGCTTTGCATATATTAAAACGCCCAGAAACAGAAGTAGAGGCTTTGGCGCAAGCCTTAATCGAAGCAAAAAAACAGATAGGCTTGTGTTCTGTCTGCTTTCACCTATCTTCTGAACCAGTTTGTGAAATCTGCCGCAACTCTAACCGCGACAACACCACTATCTGTGTAGTGGCGGATTCCCGCGATGTGATTGCATTGGAAAAAACCCGCGAGTATAAAGGTAAGTATCATGTTTTGGGTGGTGTGATTTCCCCGATAGATGGTATAGGTCCAGAACAGTTGACTATCCACGCTTTGTTACGGCGGGTGAGTCAGCACACTCCTCAAGAGGTGATTCTGGCAATTAGTCCCAGTGTGGAAGGTGAGACAACGACATTATATGTGGGTCATTTACTGAAACCATTTACTAAGGTGACGCGGATTGCTTTTGGGTTACCAGTGGGTGGGGATTTGGAGTACGCTGATGAGGTGACGCTGGCAAGAGCGATGGAAGGACGGCGGGAGTTGGATTAGTCAAAGGAAAGTTGGATGAATTAGCTGAGCGTTAAGCAAAAAAACTGGTTATGGATTGCATTCTGCAACGCTAGATTGCGTAGGGCAGAGCACGACTACCTCAACTACATAGAGATTTAGTGTTAGAATTTTTGCGCCTCGAACGACGTCACTTTTTAAGACGTGACGGTTGCTGGATGCACAGGGGTAATCTCACTAGAGTATCGGGTAAGCCACTAAATCTCTTCATCCTCAGAGTATATTCCAGCCCGACTCACAGCATAGTCGGAAAGCAGAGGAGTATCTCGCCTGTGGCTGTCTGCCCATTCACGAAATGCCTTCACCCATTCATCCGGGGTGGCGGTTTCATAGAATGGACGTTCAACTTTAGACTTCACCAACTGCAATAGCATCGCATCAAGGTGAGGTTTCACTGTTTCTTCTGATAAATTTGTGATCGTAATTAACGTTTGGGCGATCTGTTGGATCTCTTGTGTGTGATTCGACTTAAATTCATCAAGCACAAGAGAATCACTATTTTTATCTATGGATGTGTTGGTGTTCATAGGGATTAAAGAAATTAGGTTTGACGACTGATATCTTGCACCAGCATCAAAAACCGGTGAATCCAGCGCTGTAGGCGGGTTTCCCGCCGTAGGCGACTGGTGAACCCGTTAGCGAAGCGGTAGCGAGGAACGAGCGTCAGGGGTTTCTTGCAAATATTCAAGGCTGAGACCCTTTATTTGTGGTTGAGAAACCCGGTTTTTTAGGTCTTATTGAGAATGGTGCAAGATCTGAGTATACAAATATACCGTCCTGCTTGTAATCTCAGTCCATAGAGTGGTTGTATTGCAAAAACAGGGAGGGGTGGTAAAGTAGGAACTCACCCCTATTACTCCCGAACCGCTACAAGATTACCGATCTTCTTCTGTTCTTTCTTCTCCTGACGGAGACGCTGCGCGAACGTGTACTTCGTGTCTTTGCGGTTTGTTAAAATAGGTAATCTTAGACCGGTTCGGGAGTAATAACTAGGGGACGCTATAGCAAACTCCAAATCGCTCCCGAAAGTCAAGCAGTTGGTTCCTCGTATTTGACTCCTCGTTGTTTAAGACGGTACTCAGCAACGATAGGATAAACAATGCTGCGTAACCGATTTATCGCACCGACAGGTCGATGGACTGCCAAACCGTTCCAAACAGAAAAGCGAAGATTTTCCCCAAAGTCATCTTCTAGGGGAGAGTGAACATTCTGATGCTTAACCGTCAGACGACCAACTGTCAAGAAAGGTGAGTCCTCTTCCTTCCAAACAATGGTCGCATCATCGATGGACATTTCTGGGCTAGTTTGAAATTGGATTTGAAAGTCCCAACAGTATTCAGCATCAGGCTTTGCTAGAGATTGAATTATATCCTCTCGGTAGTAGTTGTCATCTGAACCTGAGGCTTTGGCACGCTTAAGATCGCTTTCGGATCTGGACTGGGAAGGAAGCTGTTGATGAGGTGGTTGACTGGAAACCGGAGTAAATGCAAACTTGATCGCAGCCGGATATTCCACTGGAACTACACCCGGTTTAGTTGGGTCAAAATCAGATTTGAGTCCCAAAGAAAACGCTGAACCAGCCCAATAGCTTTCTGTAAGCAAACTCTTGGGAATCCGTTTGAAACCGTTTTTTAGAAGTGAGAATTGTTTGGGATGAAGCAGTAGCCATAACAGTGGGGACAGCTTAAGAAATGAAGAAAGCCCCGATCTATAAATCGCCAAAAAAAAGCTGTAGTAGTATTTGATGGTTATGACAAAAAAGTTGTTGGCATTGTGTACAATAATATCCTGGGTTTTTAACTCGTGACTTTGGGCTAGTCGTTCTCCTTCTACCCCGATCGCTTTTATGGACATAGAGCGTGTATCTGGTTCATAATCATTCTTAACTGAAAAGGCACCATTAGCAAATCGTAGCCACACCGGATATTGTTTCGGTTTTGCAAATAAACCTTGTTTTATAGAAATGGTAGAAAGTTGAGCTTCAGTTAATGAGGTGCGGTTGCTCAATTCCTGCTTAATTGCTGCTTCATCAAAGTCAAAGATTTCTAGAGTTCCTTGAACAGCAGCGTGGGTTTTAGCGTGAGTATCTCTCTTTGCTGGTTGTGCCGAATCACCCCCGTAAAGATTTTCCATCCGCTTTTTGATTAGATCCCGAAAGAGATCGTAATATATGAGTTCGTCTTTTTCGGGATATTCTGTAAATAGTTTCATTTTTTTTGTAGGATTAATTAATCAGGAAACACTTTATGTGTATTTAAGAATTAGGGTGTGTTTTATTATTCGTAACACACCCTAATTCATTAGCTCATCAAACTGGTTGCCAATCTTCGCGATAAAAAGAAACTCGATACTTTTTCCCTTCAGGAATATTGCGATGCACCACTTGGTCGAGGGTTTTTGTATTGTGAATCTCCTCCCAACCTATCGGTGAAAAAGTTTCTGGATTGAAGACATTTTCTGCTAAGAGAGGATTCGTAAAAGCTTGAGAAAAGGCATCAATTCCGATCAGTCGTCCCACTAAAGGCGGTAAGGCGGAATTTGGTCGCAGATCTTCTGCGTACAGTCCAACATACAACTCAATATTGTCTACATGACCATACAATCGTTTCAGTTCTTTTTGAACGTTTTCATTGCTACTAATTTGATTGAAATCGGTCACCCGTGGATATTTACACATCTCACGATAATCGTTATAGCTTCTTAATTTTGCACCGCGACCTAAACGAATACTTGCCAACTCGGTAGGAAGTAGAAAATCAGGCGTATTGAATAAACTCAGTTGCGCTGCAGGCTGGGAACAACTTTCCTCAAATATCGCTCCCAACCCTTTTTTGATAATCATTTCATTGTTCCACATCGAGTCGGGCATAGACATTTCTTTGCCGTCATGAACGAGAGTATCGGGCAGCATACTATGCCAGCGATAAACTAAGGTAAATTCTACCGCCATCCAATTCGGGCGATACCATTTTTCATTAGTAAATGCCAGGGGGTCGGTGAAGAATTGAAAGTGATAGGGAGTAATGTGGTTAATATAATCCTCAAGCACAATTTTCAGCATCTCAACCATGACAATATTTCGTGCTGTTTGGAAAAGGCGTTCATCATCCCAAGTCGGATAATTTTTTGCCAATAGTTCGCACAAGCGATTGTGTTCTCTTAAGCAAAGAACGTTCAGCATTACATAGCCAATTTGCACATTTACCCGTTCTAGTTCTACCCCCATAGCAAATAACTTTTGTTTTTTATCTTGGGGAAAATACTCGGATTTGGGAACGAATTCATTGGTTATTACATGAGGCATTCCTTTGAATTCTTCTTTGGGTTGTCCATTTTCATCATAGTAAAAAGGAGGATATTCTTCCCCATTGATAATTTGGCTTTTTAGCTTGCCCCCTTGATGAGATCTCAGCAGGTGAGTAATTGTTGGGTTTAACCCATAGACATTACATAAATCAATCTGGTGGTTGGAAGTATTCTTGAGGTGATTCTGGCGTTCGGTTCGCAGAAAACTGTCGGTAAACCATTGGACAAAATACGGGAACATCAGAGAGGATTTTGGCGAGTATTGAGTCTCTCCGGTTTTCTTATACAAGAGTGCCAAATCCTCAACGGGAGGAAGATTTTTTTCAAACTTTTCAGTCGGAGCTAAATTAACTCCTAGATAGTTTTTATCGGTTAAAGGTTTCCAATCAACAGGTGGTAAATGCAGTCCTGAATAGTTTCGCTCTGTTAATGACTCCCAAGAGGTGTAGGGAGACTTGGTACTAAATGCATAGGGACGAGTTGGAATTTTTGAGATGGCGTTATTAATCAGAGTTTTGTTGACTCTTTTTTTGAGAGCATCGTTGCTTTGAATGAAGTTCCAGATCGGCTTCAAGCCAGTTAAAGCAAAAGTCTCAAGTTTGTTTTTAAACCCGTCTCTGGATGTGTCTCTTAAAGTTGCCATAATTGTTTGGTGATTCTTCGAGTTTGTAGATTTGATTGCTTCTGTGCAATCCGAGAGAGGAAGATCTCGTCTTTTGAGTCCGCTTCACTTTAAATTAAGTTTGTCAGCAAGCCTTTCTAGATTCTTGGGGCGGTAGTCATTTAGGCTTTGCCAACGCTTGATCGTGCTTTCGTGAAGATCGTCAATGCGATCGCTCACCTCGCGCAGCTTGATTCCCGCCAATTTGAACAACCCAGGATCGTTCTTAAAATGGCAGCTATAATCAGGCTTGATACCCGTCGGAATGACACTTGGATCGAATTCCAGCCCCAATCCCAGGTGACCGATTGAATCCATCATCCACTGTAAGGCTGCGTCTGATAATCCCTTGTGTTCTTCCGTTCCACCGCCGACGCAGCCATGTTCGCCGGGAAACCAAACTTCAACAACTTTCTGGTTCTCAGCATCAAGGTTTTTCTTCATCGGGGTGACAGCGAAGATTTCGCGGATTTCGTCGATCGCAACAGCATGCAATGCATTCTGTATACACTTGTTTAAAGTGGTGTCGTGGAATTTGTACCTCTTATTGAGCTGTTCGTGAAACTGCTTGAAGGCGGGTATACCGGGAATACCAAGGGCGCCGACGGTGTCGAAACAAGCGAGCAAGGTGATCGGGACGCGATCGCCGTATCGTTGACGGTAATCAACTGCTATCCGATCCTTTGGTTTAATGTCTCGGTTACGGTAAAGCTCGTAAGCTTCAGGTGCTTTGGTAATATGAGAGCGATCAAGCAGACCGGAGCAATAGATCATCCCTGCTAGACTCCTGACTGTGTAAGCACCTCGACTGAAACCGAACAGATAGATTTCGTCGCCTGGAACATAGTTGAGACTCAGAAAACGGTAGCCATCTTGTATATTTCTATCGATCCCTAGTCCGGTGGCACCGCCCATAAGCTTAGTAGCCTGACTATCCGTTCCAATTCCCTCGTCATAAAACACGATCTGTGCAGTCCCATCACTGGCGATCGCTTTCACTGTCTGAGCAAGCTTAATTATATTGCTTGGGCAAGGACTAGCTAGCTGTTGCCAAGTTCCATCACAACATACAACAAGACGTTTCATGTTCTATCTCAGAACCTTTGATTAATGAAATAAATTTCTGCTCAAATTTAGAGGTAGGTTCCACGAGTTCGGGGCATGGGTGCGTTTTCTATGACGCCAGTCGCCTGTAGCTTGGGAAACCCGACAACATGCGCTTACGCTCCCCTATGCCCCATTGCCGATACATCGACAGGTAAGAGTAATCCAGCACATATATTAGGAAAAGTAGGAGAAGTTGTCAGTTTAATCGTAAATACACAAACCAATATTCCACCTCAGTAAAATCACGCAAAAATCATCCGCGCCACAGCCTTTCATTCTCCGTATATTGGCATATTGGCGATCGTTCCCGTCCATGTGGGCAATGTCGTTACCGATACTCTGATAAGTTCTGCATGGTTGGACATTGGCGGCGATACAAGTGCTTTTCAAACTCTTGAATCCAACGGGCAGAGTCGGGAACATAGCAAACTCTAATTAAGTTTTATAATCATAAGAACTGAACGCACTTTCGCAACGGCCATGCTGTCATCTCATCTCAAAATTGCGTTACCGACGACTGATGAACTACCCTGTTCAGACGATACGCCTGTGGATAATGAAGACCAGAATATTTTGCCCAACGTTTTACTGTTTTTGCTTTCCTCAATTTGGGCAAATCGAATGGATTGGTTCTTCGGTGTAGACATGGCAGTGTATCATACTACAGGACTCAATCCCAGAGTACCCGTTGTGCCAGATGGCTTTCTTTCCTTGGGAGTAGAACGTAAAAAGGGTGGAAAATCCCGGAAAAGTTACGCGGTTTGGGAAGAGAATGAAGTTGTACCGATTTTGACATTGGAGATGGTGTCTCAGACGCCTGGTGGTGAATACGACGAAAAGCTCGCTATTTATACAAAACTGGGCGTACTGTACTACGTGATTTACAACCCAGAGTATTGGCGACGCGACCAACATCAACCGTTTGAAGTGTATAAGTTGGTGGATGGTAATTATCAATTGCAAATTGGCGAACCTTACTGGATGCCGGAAGTCGGGTTAGGGATTGGAAGATACCAGGGTGTGATTGGTGGGATTTCACAAGAGTTACTGTTTTGGTACGACAACAGCGGAAATCGCTATTTGACATCAGACGAACAAGCACAACAAGAAAGAACACGCGCTGAACAGTTAGCGCAGTACTTGCGATCGCTTGGGATCGACCCGAATAATTTGCCGGGTAATTCGTCACAAGAGAGAATTTAGTGGAGGTAGCTTGCTACAGGTGCTAACTTTGCGCTTTGTAACAGTAATTAAGTTTTATAATCATAAGAACTGAACGCACTTTCGCAACGGCTATGCTGTCATCTCATCTCAAAATTGCGTTACCGACGACTGATGAACTACCCTGTTCAGACGATACGCCTGTGGATAATGAAGACCAGAATATTTTGCCCAACGTTTTACTGTTTTTGCTTTCCTCAATTTGGGCAAATCGAATGGATTGGTTCTTCGGTGTAGACATGGCAGTGTATCATACTACAGGACTCAATCCCAGAGTACCCGTTGTGCCAGATGGCTTTCTTTCCTTGGGAGTAGAACGTAAAAAGGGTGGAAAATCCCGGAAAAGTTACGCGGTTTGGGAAGAGAATGAAGTTGTACCGATTTTGACATTGGAGATGGTGTCTCAGACGCCTGGTGGTGAATACGACGAAAAGCTCGCTATTTATACAAAACTGGGCGTACTGTACTACGTGATTTACAACCCAGAGTATTGGCGACGCGACCAACATCAACCGTTTGAAGTGTATAAGTTGGTGGATGGTAATTATCAATTGCAAATTGGCGAACCTTACTGGATGCCGGAAGTCGGGTTAGGGATTGGAAGATACCAGGGTGTGATTGGTGGGATTTCACAAGAGTTACTGTTTTGGTACGACAACAGCGGAAATCGCTATTTGACATCAGACGAACAAGCACAACAAGAACGAACACGCGCTGAACAGGAACGAACACGCGCTGAACAGTTAGCGCAGTACTTGCGATCGCTTGGGATTGACCCGAATAATTTGCCGGGTAATTCGTCACAAGAGAGAATTTAGTGGAGGTAGCTTGCTACAGGTGCTAACTTTGCGCTTTGTAACAGTAATTAAGTTTTATAATCATAAGAACTGAACGCACTTTCGCAACGGCTATGCTGTCATCTCATCTCAAAATTGCGTTACCGACGACTGATGAACTACCCTGTTCAGACGATACGCCTGTGGATAATGAAGACCAGAATATTTTGCCCAACGTTTTACTGTTTTTGCTTTCCTCAATTTGGGCAAATCGAATGGATTGGTTCTTCGGTGTAGACATGGCAGTGTATCATACTACAGGACTCAATCCCAGAGTACCCGTTGTGCCAGATGGCTTTCTTTCCTTGGGAGTAGAACGTAAAAAGGGTGGAAAATCCCGGAAAAGTTACGCGGTTTGGGAAGAGAATGAAGTTGTACCGATTTTGACATTGGAGATGGTGTCTCAGACGCCTGGTGGTGAATACGACGAAAAGCTCGCTATTTATACAAAACTGGGCGTACTGTACTACGTGATTTACAACCCAGAGTATTGGCGACGCGACCAACATCAACCGTTTGAAGTGTATAAGTTGGTGGATGGTAATTATCAATTGCAAATTGGCGAACCTTACTGGATGCCGGAAGTCGGGTTAGGGATTGGAAGATACCAGGGTGTGATTGGTGGGATTTCACAAGAGTTACTGTTTTGGTACGACAACAGCGGAAATCGCTATTTGACATCAGACGAACAAGCACAACAAGAACGAACACGCGCTGAACAGGAACGAACACGCGCAGAACAAGAACGAACACGCGCTGAACAGGAACGAACACGCGCAGAACAAGAACGAAC
>CAXTSI010000083.1:0-13056 GCA_964246695.1 uncultured bacterium | reverse complement strand
AACAAGAACGAACACGCGCTGAACAGGAACGAACACGCGCAGAACAAGAACGAACACGCGCTGAACAGTTAGCGCAGTACTTGCGATCGCTTGGGATCGACCCGAATAATTTGCAATCTGGTTCTTGAAATAAATCAAGAGTGAATGTCTAGTTCTAGGCTGTTGAACAGCTTCGGCAAATCCTTTTGGGAAACTTGACGGTGACCAGTCTCGACTGCATCAACCCAGGAAATGCTTTTCCCCATTGTTGTGGCGAAAAATGCCCTAGACCAGCCTTTTGCTTTTCTAGCTTCTCTAATGACGTTGCCTGTTGGGGGTTGAATATTGTTTGGTCTTGGCATCTGTGGCAAAGTTAAGCGTTCCTGTACTTCTGCCGGTAGACGAAAACGCCATTTCGTATTTAGCAGATCGCGCCAATAGCCTATAGGCCTTTTAGTGCTATTATTATCTGTTAACCAAGTTGGTCCTGTTTCAAGCTCCGCCTGCCATCCGGCTTCTTTAACGACTTTCAAATCAGTTTCAAAATCATCAGCCATTTGGCGTCTGATCTGCCTGTCAGAATGAGCGATCGCCACTCTGTCCGCACCGTAAGCAATTTCCATCAAAGTCAGACCCATCACACAGTCTTGAAATTCCGGTTGGATTTGGAAGGTTAGCCAAATCAGCATTCTAGCCGCACCAGCATTTTGTTTACCAATGCTGAATAATTTCTGTACGGTTTTCTTAGTGATAATTCCCGTGTGGCGGTAGTACTCAGATTTGTTGAGGAAGTATTTTGTCCAAGCACCAGGCTGACCTATAACTTTTAAGCCCACCAGCTTATTATTGCCAGCTTTATCAGTTTCAAAATCTCGCAGTACAGAAATGTCCCAGATTTTTAAATCGGCAACAGTAAAAGCTCCTACTTTCCCTTGTTTAGGCCATGCAATACAGGCTAGTATCTGGGCTGGTTGCCGTAAAAGCTGATACAACGTACTCAGTTGTTCATGTTTGCATAAGTCCCGGCGTTTGACAAGCCCTGTATATTCAAGTAATTCCTTGTCATTAATCACAAAATTTCCTTCCCAAGGTTTATCAAGGTTGGCTACCAGGGCGCAGTAAATCAGGTGAATAGCACACGCCCTCGGGTCAAATTTGTCGATCGCAGCCAAGGCGGCTTCTTCAGCCAGAATTTCAGGATGCGGGTTTTCTGGATTATCCGTTACGTAGTAACAGATTTTTCCTTGTCCGTATTGAGCCTCTTTGTCGTAGCTGAAAGTTTTGCTTGCTTCAGCTTTCCAAGGTAAATCCATTTTTTGAGATAATACTTCAGCAACGCCACGCAAAACTAGAGACAACGCAGCAACATTAGTCTTACCGTCAACAAACAACGAGGCTTTTTTGAAGCGTTGGGTTTCTGCTGGAAGCTGCAAGGACTTTAACCGTAATTTTTGGATAATTTTCTCAAGAATTCCTAATGCAGGAATTTTCTCTGGTAGAACAGTTTCAGAAAAATTAGCGGCGCTGGAGTTTGACCTACGGTAAATAGCTATTCTTTCTCCTGCTAGATGAAATAAAGGCGAAAGTTTGCTACGTAACGCTTTTGCTAACTGTTTCATTTTTTCAACAAACATACTGCTCATACCAGGAGATTTGTGAAGACACAAATAACTCTAAAATAAATGTTTTCCAGAAAGGGTGGGTATCCCGCCCACCCTATTTTCAGTTTATTTATACCTACTCACATCTTGCACCTGGGTGAAAAACCGGGTTTCTTGAGAATGACTAATGGTCAAACCCTTAATCTTTGGTTGAGAAACCCGGTTTTTTAGGTCTTGTTGAGAATGGTGCAAGATATCAGCCTACCTACTTAGCTCGAGGAGTCGGAAATATTTCCTTCCAAAGTTTGTTTTTTAATCGAGCTAACTTCTGTGCCTAATTCTTGCCGAGTGGCAGCTTTGAGAAGATAGCGGAAAGTAAACCAAGTTGTGTAACCAATCCCGATCAACTCAAAAGTTGGGGGAAGCAGCGGAATATCATCCAATGCATCCAGTACCGCCAGCGCTATCCTGAGTGCACCAACGCCCACCACAAGCAAACCAAAGCTGATCACCGGCAGTTTGTATTCTTGGAAAAACGTCCCTAAGTAAATGGGCAGATGCTCGAAAAAGTCAGAAAATTGTGTGCCAATTGGCTGCCATTGGTCATCAGGTTCAGTCGCGGGCGGTAGGATTGCCAGGGTTCCTGGTTCTGAGTCTTTCAGTGCTGTCAACCCTTCGGGTAAGGTGACATTTATTTGTTCTTGTTGCTGTAGTTCAGGTTCCATAGTTTCACTGTTTTTTTTCAAATCACCACACTATCAGTCATATCATCATTGCAGTCTGCATGTTGTGCCACCACTGATACTCTGTTGCTCGAGAAGCCGGAATCTCTCAATTCATGCAGTGGGTGTTCCACATCCTGACGATTCCTTCAATACGCCAACAGCATCGGATTCAGTCATCAAAAACCTAACCCCCTGCCCCCTTACCTTGTAGGGAAGGGGGTGTTTGACTCACTCTCCCCATAAGAAAAATTACTTATTGATGCATAAATGCCAGTAATCTTATTACTGCATTTTTTGATTGACTTTTTATCACTCGTTTGGAATAAATTTTCTATCTCTCAATGGTCATACAATAAATATGACAATCAAAGCAAGTAAAACAACAGATCAAAAGAAATTTTGTTGTTAAATGTAAGGTACGCTTAAACAAGCGAAATTAGCATATCAGCTTGCTTTTATTGATAAAATGACTTGACATTTTGTGCTAGAACCCAGTCACAAAATTGCTAAAATCTAGTCACAGTCTGGATAAAATAAATTATTAAATTTTAATATAACTTTTACCTAGAGAGAGTTTTAGCCTTTTCATCTGTTCTTTTAAAATAAAAACCATTAAATTTTCTTCATATTTTTATATCCAAAATTTTTTTTAAGTCTTTCTTTAGGAAGACGACTGATTAATTACTAATTTTTTAATTTAGGTATAGCAATCCTAAATAATTCCCGAACGCAGAGAAACCCGGTTTCTTTAAGAAACCGGGTTTCCGAAGCTTGAGGTGTTCGCAACTCAAATAGGATTGCTATATCAGGGATAAAAATTTTGAGTGACAGGATAATGCCACTTCACAAAATTTATGTTCATCCAACTTACTTTTTTAGAAGACAAACTTGAATATGATTCAACAGTTTCGCAAAATTGTAACGGCTCTCGTCCTAATTTTAGTCTTGACCACCACTGCCGCTTGTAGTGGTACGGTTCAAGCTAAACAACCAACCAGTAATCTACCAGTGATTAGTCGTGGCTCAGAATATGCCCAACTGGAACTTGGTAACACGGAATCTGGGCAGGATTTTGGTAATTGGGTTGTGCAAACAGCATCAGGACTGGTTCAGGATGCTTATGTGCGTGACAACAACAAGTTAGGTGTTGTGATTACGCCGAAAGTTCGGACATCGGAAGTGAAGTCCTTGACCAAGTCCCTAGTTCAAGGTTTTCACCGCAATTTTCCCAACCAAGACTTAACAGTTTTGGTGTATGCTCCTGACAAAAAATTGATTCTGACGGCTCAGTATGACACTCAGTCAAACAACATTGAGTACGAATAAATTCTCAATTTCAGGCGGTTCAATAAACTCGAATTTCAAATCAGGAGAACGCAAAAATGACTAGTAGCGAAGAATATAAACGTCAAATCATGAAAGATTTGGCTGGTGGTAATACCGAATCTCTCGGAGAAGTCCCATCTGACCCTCATAAAGAATACCAAAACTTTGACGATTTTGCTCAACGCTCATCACATCATGAACGTCGCCAGTTGTTTGGTAGATCTTTAAATCACGACAGCGTCCCTCCCAGCCAGATGGAACCAGAACTCCAAAAAGCGATCGCCCAGATCAAGCCCAATGAACGGGATGATGTCGCAGGTGCTTTTTTCAAGCACTTAAAGCATAGAGGTTTAGACGATCGCCATCTGGAGCAACAATTGGGTCTTTCCACCCATGTTCCCGGTCGCATGAGTGCTGATGATGTCAGCAAACTCGCAGCTTTCACCTATCACAACCACCCGGACGTCTTCCACGAGGTGCTAGCGGAGCAACCGGTGATTGTGAAGTTTCTCAGTAACCCGGTTATTGGTGCAACTTTGGGAGCGATCGCCTCTAAATGGTTTGGCGGTCATAAGTAATATTTAATCATGGTGCGTTATGGCTGCGACTATAGCGCACCCGAAATTTGATGTTTTTTTAGGTAGATCAACTTAGTATAAAATTGCAAGTTGTGATTGCTCGTGAATGAGGAAAATACGATGTTTTCAAGTGCGGAATTTGCTTTGAAATGGTGCTGGTCATTATTCGGGTTAGCACCGATGACAGTGGCGCAGGAATTTGTCACTCCAGAAGAAGCATCACTTATATTTTCTGGTCCTAAATTTTTTGTGGCATTACTTGCTGGTGTAGTAATGGCATTTGCCTTCCAATTACTATTAACAAACTTCTCTGTAGCTGTAGGAATTGCTTCTTTAGGGAATAACTCCGGTGATGATTCAACAGAAAGCTTGGGCGGAACGATTCGCAAAGTTGAAACCGCAGCAGGTCTTTGGGCGCTAGTTACCGCAACTATTGCATTATTCAGCGCTTGTTTTCTCGCGGTGAAACTCAGCTTAATCGAGAGTACGCTTCTGGGAGCAATTATTGGTGTAGTCATCTGGTCTACCTACTTCTCAGTGCTAGTGTGGGTGGGTTCATCAGCAGTAGGTTCCTTGATTGGTTCTGTCGTCAGCACTGCTACTTCTGGCTTTCAAGGACTGATGGGTACAGCAACTGCTGCAATAGGCGCTAGTGCTGCGAAAAACCAGATGGTTTCTACCGCTGAAGAAATTACAGCCGCAGTCCGACGCGAATTGACCGAGGGTTTTGACCCGGAAACCATCCGTAATACACTCCAGAGTTCTGTTGCTTCTCTACAATTACCGCAACTGAATGTCAAAGAAATTCGCTCTCAATTTGATAAGCTGCTTGGTGATGCAGATTTACAATCTATTGCCGATAGCGATGTGCTGAAAAATGTCAATCGCCAGACGTTTGTCGATTTAATCAGCAGTCGGACTGATTTCTCGAAAGCAGAAACCAATCAAATTGCTGACCAACTTGAAGCCGCTTGGAAGCAAGTTGTCAATCGGAAAAATCCCACAGAACAAGTGATGAATTTTCTCAATTCAGCCTCTCCCGAAGATCTGAATTCAGACAAGTTAGGTGAACGGCTGAGTGAACTAGTTACATCTGGAGTTAGCAACGCTACGCAAAGCAGTGGTGTGATGCAGCAAGTCATTGAATATGGCTTAAGCGCCGCTGTACCAGCAGTTTTAGGCAGGGTAAACTTGTCCAATATCGATTTGGAAAAACTTACACCTCAGTTGCAAAAGCTGAAAGGAAAAGTTCAAGATTTAGATGTCGATAAAATTACAACGCAGCTGAAACAGCTAACAGATAAAGCCACCAAACAAATAGCTGAAAAATTACCGACCCAACTCGAAAACACCATCAAGGCAGATGTAGAAGACTACATACTGAATTCTTTTCCGTGGCATTTCAACCGCGCCACTATTAAAGAGGAATTCAAAGAAGTCATCTATGACCCTGAGGCAAATCCGGCAACTGTTAGACGGGAATTGGAGGAACTCAACTCTGAGTATTTTACTAATTTGCTGAAACAGCGGGGCGACCTTAGCGAAGCGAGGGTAAAGGAAATTGCTGAACAGTTTGAAAGCGATCGCACGGATGTTTTAAAAATTGTCCAGCAAGCGTCCGCAGACCACAAATCGCAAGACCTCCGTACGCGCATCGAAGATTATCTGCGTTCTACTGGGAAGGAAGAACTCAACCCAGAAGGTATTGAACGGGATTTCGCAAAGGTGCTAGAAGACCCAGAGGCGGGTTTTGAAGATTTAAGCGATCGCTTCAAGGAATTTGACCGCGATACTTTAGTGCAACTACTTCAGCAACGTCAAGATATCAGTCCAGAGGAAGCTAATAATATTGTTGGTCAACTCGAAGGCACTCGCGATAATATCTTGAATCGTGCCAAACAACTGCAAGAACAAGCAACAGCCAAAGCTTCGGAATTACGGCAAAAAGTAGAAGACTATTTGCGCAATACCAACAAAGAAGAACTGAATCCCGAAAGTATCAAGCGAGAATTTAAAGTTTTGCTGTCAGACCCGGAAGCTGGAATTAGTCTTCTACGCGATCGCCTCTCGCAATTTGACCGTGACACCTTAGTAAAATTACTGAGTCAGCGTCAAGATTTGAGTGAGGAGCAAGTTAACCAAATCCTTGACCAGGTGGAATCGGTACGAGATAATATTTTACAAGCACCGCAGAAAGTAGCCGATCAAGCGAAACAGCAGTACGAGCAAACGACGAGTGCGATCGCAGAATATCTCCGCAATACCAAACTAGAAGAACTCAACCCAGAAGGCATTCAGCGCGATTTGACTAAATTGCTGGATAATCCTCAAGAGGGTGCTAGTGCTTTACGCAATCGCCTGTCTCAAGTTGACCGGGAAACCTTGGTCAAACTCCTTACCCAACGGGGAGACTTAAGCGAGGAGCAAGTTAATCAGACAATTGACTCTGTACAACAAACCATTGGTAACATTGTCAAAGCACCGCGACGCTTGGCAAAGCGTGCTACTCAGCAGGTTTTGGATTTTGAAGCCAATCTGTCAGACTACCTGCGCAATACTAACAAAGAAGAACTTAACCCGGAAGGTCTGAAGCGGGATTTGCAATTGTTGCTGTCTTCTCCTCGCGCCGGAGTTGGAAGTTTGGCAGATCGCGTCTCCAAATTCGACCGCTCTACACTTGTGGCTTTACTTTCGCAACGTGAGGATATTTCACAAGAAGAAGCAAATCATATTGTAGATCAAATTGAGTCGGTTCGCAACTCGCTTGTGGAACAATTTCAGCAGGTTCAGCAAAGGGTACAATCGTTGCTTGATCAAACGAGTGGCTCTATTCGCAACTATCTCAACTCGTTAGAACGTCCGGAACTCAACCCAGACAGCATTCAGAAAGACTTTGCGAAATTGTTCGACGATCCCCAAGCCGGATTTGAAGCGTTGCGCGATCGCCTCAGTCAATTCGATCGTGGCACCCTAGTTGCCATTCTTAGCTCTCGCCAGGATATTTCCGAGGAGCAAGCTAATAAAATTATTGACCAAATTGAAGCAGGGCGGGATAGTGTGCTGCACCGCGCTGAACGCATCCAGTCGGAAACGCAAAAACGCCTGAAAGCCATCAAAGACCAAGCCCAAAAGCAAGCTGTTGAAACTAAAAAAGCTGTTGCAGGTGCTGCTTGGTGGTTATTTAACACGGCTTTGGTTTCCCTAGCAGCTTCAGCAATCGCTGGTGCTTTAGCAGTAGCTGGTCCTAGCCTGTTTGGCTAAAGTTTGTTTAAGTTCATAGTTAAGCCTCTCAGTTGAGAGGCTTTTTTGTGTAAATTTTACCAAAATAATTCGTTATTCTTTATTCGTGATTCGTAATTAAGGTACAATCCAGATGAATTCATTCTTGAAACTCTAAGACCAAGCTTTGCTATAGTCTTAGATTCTCAGAAGTGTTAGTTGTTAACTCCCTAGCATCCCTGTCAAATTGACTTAACTGGGTGCTCAGGCTCGTGCCTGAGTACGAATGATGCTCGCGACTTTTCAAACGTCTCCGTGGGCGTAACTTTCTGTCGCACTACCCGTAGGTTAGTTGTAGTAATACGATTCTAGCAAAAATCATGCACTTAAAACGAATTAATTGGCAAAAACTCAACTGGACTCCGATTTATCAAACCTAGGGTTTGATAAATCGGAGGACGTTTCGTTTTTACACCAAAATTCCCCTACAACCTAACTACAAGAAGTGCAGTATCGAATGGAAATTTCCGATGGACAAGAAAAAAGTTTCTTCCTTGTAGCCCTCGACTGCAATCGCGGTAAAATCCCTATCGAATTACGAATTAGATTGACCTTAACTCCAAAAAAACATGAATGGAACTTGGCAAGAAATAACCGCAAGTCTGCATGGTCATGTGCTAATCATGCCCTTGCAGCTACTAGCCCAAGCTCAAGGAAATAACCCACCTGAGCTTCGACCAGGGCAAGCTGTTGATGCTAGCGTGAACTATGTGCAACAACTGATGGGACAGTTGATTAATTTTATTCCCTCTTTGCTTGCCGCACTGGCGATTTTGTTAGTCGGGTTGCTGGTAGCGGCGATCGCTTCGTCGATCACACGGGGAATTCTCAACCGCACTAACTTAGATAACCGAATTTCGGCTGGGATAGTGGGTGCTGGAGATAGACGGGACTTGCCCCAAGTAGAGAATGTCATCTCTAGCTTTGTGTTTTGGGTGATCGTCCTATTTACTGCAGTTGCCGTTTTACAGGCACTCAATTTACAAGTCGTCTCTCAACCCCTCAACACTTTCCTCAATCAAGTCGTTGGGTTTGTACCCAAGTTAGTGGGTGCGACAATTCTGTTTGCAGTCGCTTGGGTCGTGGCAACGCTTGTCAAGCTAATAACCACACGGGGACTGCACGCCTTAAGGCTGGATCAGCGTTTAAATCAGCAATCTAGTGGTGGGACACGCGAAGCAAGCCAATTGTCTCTAGCTGATACGATTGGTAATGCCCTTTATTGGTTCATCTTTTTACTGTTTTTATTGCCGATTCTTAATGCCCTAGATCTGAATCAGGCACTACTACCTGTACAGACTCTGATTACACAAATTCTCTCAATTCTGCCGAACATTTTAGCGGCGGTGTTGATAGCAGGGGCGGGCTGGCTACTGGCTACTGTGGTGCAACGGATTGTCACCAACTTGCTCTCTTCAACGGGAGTAGATCGCCTAGGCGCTCAAATTGGTTTGCGGCAAACTACCACCGGGCAATCGCTTTCGGGAATTATTGGCACAATTGTCTATGTTTTGATTTTGATTCCCGTTGCGATCGCCGCACTTCAGGCGCTGCGAATTGATGCGATTTCCGTGCCGGCGATCGCCATGCTGCAACAAATCCTCAACACCCTGCCCGCAATTTTCACTGCGGCGTTGGTGTTGATTGTCGCTTACTTCCTGGGGAGGTTTGTGGCGAATCTTGTGACCAATATTCTCTCTAGTCTTGGCTTTGACAACATTTTTTCTATCCTCGGTCTACCAACTACCGTTAGAAGACGCGCCGCACCACCACGGGACTACTCCGTACCTCCATCGCCACAAAGCACCGTACTCCAACCGGATGCTGCCACTGCGCGTACAACCCGTACCCCATCAGAAATTGTTGGGATCGTTGTACTAGTTGGCATCATGCTATTTGCCACCGTTGCAGCTGTTGATATTCTGAATATTCCGGCGCTTACCGCATTGTTCAGCGGTATTGTGGTGATTTTTGGTCGGATTTTGGCAGGATTGGTGGTGTTTGCTGTAGGACTGTTCCTAGCTAATTTGGCGTTTAATATCATTACCAGTTCTGGCGATCGGCAATCCCAAATTTTGGGACAAATCGCACGGATAGCAATTATTGCTTTGGTGTCAGCAATGGCACTACAACAAATCGGTGTTGCCAGCAGTATTGTTAATTTGGCGTTTGGATTGTTGTTAGGTGCTTTAGCCGTAGCAATTGCCCTTGCCTTTGGTTTAGGTTCACGTGATATTGCCGCTGAACAAGTACGAGAATTGCTTGCTTCTTTCAAAGGTAACCGTAACCAACCACCGCGCATTTAGCAGAATTTTTGTTGACATCAGAGGTGCGTTTACTTTCCTCATCGGGCGTGAAAATTTCGGAATTTTTATGAAGATCAACGCTTCTACCATTTGGGAAGACATACAAAAAACTCGCACCTCTGTCCTTCTGATTCATAACATCACCTCTCTTCCCTCCTAGAAGCTCCCACTGTATCAGAGTTGCGCTGTCTTCGCTCTTAACAGTCTAGGAGCGAACACAGCGCAACTACGTGCCTTATTATAAGTGTTCAACCGGACATGATATAACTCAGTCCTCCCCGACCTTAGAACCACCGAGGTCTTTTTGTTGTTGAGAGCACTTCTTGCCGCTAGTTAAAGTTTTCTGGATCTGGGTTGAAGTTTTATCAGCTTGATCTAGATAAGTCTGCAATGCCAAGCTAAATTCCTTAACTGCCTCAACATGGATTGAGGCTGCGTTGATATGCTCCTGTGAAGACTCTAAAAACACTTCTGTTGAGGCATCATCTGTCAGCTTATTTGCTTTGGTCAGGGACTGCTGCGCATGCTTTTGGATGATTTGCCCATATTCTTCGATGCGTTTGCCAAGTTCTTGGTTAGGAAGGTTACCACTTTGTAGACTCTTTCCCACCTTTTCTACAGATTTGCCATGTTTAAGTGAAACTTGAGCGTGTTCTTTTGCAGCTTGTGCAGTTTGTGCTGAGATTTCATGCATAGCTTTTCATTCTGGGGTAATTAGTTAATAAAGTAACTGCCCCTGTTTCTGCCAACATCTTCCACTAGACCCTTTTTGGCATTGAGCGGAAAAGCGGCAGGAACATAATTCTGAATTCATTTTCCCTTGGTCCTCAGTCCATTATTAAATATCACCTCTTCCTTCAGTCGGCAGAGAATGAAACAAAAATTAACTAAACTCGGATATTAGTCTCATAAAGTGCTAAGTTAGTCTAGAGTACGATCGCGTACTTAAAAGTTAGACTCGCAACAACCCTGGAGTAACTTGGTGTTGAAGGGTTGTGGCATTAGCCAAGATTAAACCCAAAAGCATAGCACCTTAGTAGTAAAGTGCCATGATACCGACACTTGTGGCACTTGCGCAGTTTAGGTGGAAAGATCTGTTTGGTAAAGCGCGATCTGGCGATCTTAGGATCGGTGCGATCGCGCTCCTTCCCATTCTCCTACGCCTGCGCGCCTCAAGAAAGCTTGTCCAACTCAGGTTTTAGGGAACGTCAAAGGTTTACTCATAAATCTCAAACACTACCCAAATTTATCAACGGAAAATTGACTTTCAGAGATGTTTTGCTGTTTTCAACACCCATAAATAAAGTGAATAAAATGATTTGGATTGGTGATAACGATGCCGATTAAAAAACAACCTACTCCCCCTCGTTCCCGCTTGATCGGGAACATTTTTCTAGGGTTGGCAGCTTTGCTCCTGGGAGCAAATTTTATCTTGCCTAGTTTCTTTGGTCCCCAGATTCCCGGTGTTCCCTACAGCCTGTTCATCCATCAGGTAGAGTCAGGGGAAGTCTCGCGGGTGCAAGTCGGTCAAAACCAGATTCGGTTCCAATTGAAAGCTGGCGACGATCAAGCAGGATCTGTGTTCCAGACTACACCCATCTTTGATTTGGCATTGCCCAAGTTGTTAGAAGAAAAGGGTGTTGAGTTTGCCGCTGCCCCTCCGCCCCAGAATGGCTGGTTTACCAGTCTTCTGGGCTGGGTGGTTCCACCCCTGATCTTTGTGGCAATCTGGCAGTTTATTGCCCGTCGGGGTGGTGGACCTCAAGGTGTTCTCTCTATTGGTAAGAGCAAAGCCAAAGCTTATGTGGAGGGGGAATCTGCTAAAACGACCTTTGCCGATGTGGCTGGGGTAGAGGAAGCTAAGACTGAGTTGGTTGAAATTGTGGATTTCCTCAAGACTCCAGGGCGCTATACCCAGATTGGGGCGCGGATTCCCAAGGGGGTGCTGCTGGTGGGTCCCCCTGGAACTGGTAAAACGCTGCTGGCGAAAGCGGTGGCTGGAGAAGCAGGGGTACCGTTCTTCAGTATCTCAGGTTCTGAGTTTGTAGAACTTTTTGTTGGTGTGGGTTCTTCACGGGTGCGTGACCTGTTTGAGCAGGCGAAGAAGCAAGCTCCCTGCATCGTGTTCATTGATGAACTGGATGCTATAGGCAAGTCGAGAAGCAGTGGTGGGTTCTACGGCGGCAATGATGAGCGAGAACAGACGCTCAACCAGTTGCTCACAGAAATGGATGGGTTTGCGGCGGGCGATGCCATTGTGATCGTGCTAGCAGCAACTAACCGCCCAGAAGTATTAGATCCTGCCCTCCTACGTCCCGGTCGATTTGATCGTCAAGTGCTGGTTGATCGCCCCGATTTGTCCGATCGTGAGGCGATTCTCAAAATCCATGCTCAGAAAGTAAAGCTGGGTGAAGATGTGAATCTGAAGGCGATCGCGACTCGCACCCCCGGTTTTGCCGGAGCAGACCTAGCAAACCTGGTGAACGAAGCGGCGCTCTTAGCAGCCCGCAATCAACGCGACCAGGTGGCTCAAAAAGACTTTGCGGAAGCGATCGAGCGTGTGGTAGCAGGTCTGGAAAAGAAAAGCCGTGTCCTCAACGACAAGGAAAAGAAGATTGTTGCTTACCACGAAGTCGGTCATGCCCTAGTCGGTTCCCTGATGACCGGTTCTGGTCGGGTCGAGAAAATCTCCATCGTACCCCGTGGTATGGCAGCGTTGGGTTACACGCTGCAACTGCCAACAGAAGATCGGTTCCTCATGGACGAAGCCGAACTCCGGGGGCAGATTGCCACCCTGCTTGGTGGACGGTCAGCCGAAGAGATTGTGTTTGGCAGCATTACCACTGGGGCATCCAATGATTTGCAGCGGGCGACTGACTTGGCAGAACGGATGGTGACAACCTACGGGATGAGCAAAATCTTAGGTCCATTGGCTTACCAGCAGGGACAGCCAGCCATGTTCTTGGGCGATGGTGCGCCGAATCCCCGCCGGATGGTAAGTGAAGAAACGTCGCGTTCTATCGACCGCGAGGTCAAGGACATTGTCGAAACTGCCCATCAGCAAGCTTTGGATATCCTTGAGCGCAACCGAGACTTGCTGGAAACGATTTCTAGCAAACTCTTAGAGACAGAAGTCATTGAGGGGGAGCAACTGCACAGCCTCCTCAGCCAAGTTAGCCCTGTAGGTAGTGTAACTGCTACGGTCTAGTTAGCAGGGGTTGCTCAACTCTCAAGAAACACGGGGAGTGGGGAGTGGGGAGTG
>CAXTSI010000082.1:0-22824 GCA_964246695.1 uncultured bacterium | reverse complement strand
CTCCCCACTCCCCACTCCCCGTGTTTCTTGAGAGTTACGAGAAAATAACTCTTAGCTGTTCTGCGAGAACCTGGACGTGGGGTTTTCTCAGCATCGTGAGGTGATTACCAGGAATTATATGAATTTCCACTCCTTCAGCAGCTAGCTTACCCCAACCCATACTTGGATCATCAGCAATCCTTGAGTGAAAGCTTGTTTTAAAAAGAGTGATTCGCTGCGGGTAGACTTGTGGGACGTAGTCGAGAGTTGCTTGACTATTGGCACGGAAAATACGAAGCATTGGACGAATAGTTAACTCGCGCAAAATCCGTGACTTGGACTCCTGAGATATGAGGTTGGCTGCTACTTCTTCTAAGTTAAAGTGAGAGAATAGATTAGTTCTGAACCATTGAACGAATTGATTGAAACTAGGAAAACCAGAAGTAGAACTGTCAACTCGGTTCTTGTTAGGAGCGGTCATTAAATAAAAATAATCAAGGAAAAATGGCCATACATATCGTACTACTGTAGTGAAAAGAAACCTGAGACTATCACCTAAAGAAGGTTTATTGCCGGAAACAGGTGCTACAGCGTCAAGCACAGCCAGTAGAGCGACTTCATCCCCGCTTGATTGTAGTTGTTGAGCCATCTCAAAAGCAACTAAACCGCCAAAAGACCAACCTCCTAAGAAATAAGGACCTTTTGGCTGCACTGTACGCAATGCGAGAATGTAGTGAGCAGCCATGTCAGAAATGCGAGTCAGTGGGGAACTTTTTCCGTCAATGCCAATAGGTTGTAACCCATAAAATGGTTGATTTTTACCTAAATGTTTAGCCAATTCGTAATAAGGAAAGATCGCACCAAAGATTGGATGCACGCAGAAGAAAGGAGGATTTGAACCTGCAGGCTGAATCGCAACCAAGGGAGACGAAGGCAGAGAATTTGTTCCTGGGTATAGAGAAGTTGCTAAACTTTCAATTGTTGGTCGCAAAAAGAGGGTAGATAAAGGCAACTCACGCTCAAACTGTTTGTGTATCTGCTCTAAAAGACGTACAGCTAGCAGTGAATTTCCACCCAGGTCGAAGAAGTTGTCGTTAATACCCACATGCTCAAGGTTAAGGACTTCAGCCCAAATTTTTGCGAGTGTTGACTCGGTTGGGCTACGAGGAGTGACAAAGGTTTTATCTATCGATCGGCTTGTGGGAGTATCGGTTACTTTGAGCGCACAGCGATCTACTTTGCCATTCGGTGTGAGTGGCAGAGAATCTAGCACGACAAAGGTTCCTGGCATCATGTAGTCTGGTAATTTTTCTTTTAAGAATTCACGTAATTCAATGGTTGTTGGTGCTTGCTTTTGGTAGGGCACAATATAAGCTATTAGGCGTTGATCGCCAGATACGTTCTCTTGAGCAATTACCACGGTTTCTTGCACACATTGATGTTGACTCAGCACGGTTTCAATTTCTTGCAACTCGATACGGAAGCCGCGAATCTTTACCTGATTGTCTATGCGACCTAAAAATTCAATATTGCCATCTGGTCGATAACGTGCTAAGTCACCGGTCTTGTAAAGTCGCGTTCCTGAGAGAAACCCGGTTTCTGCAAGAAACCGGGTTTCTGTTAATTCAGGTTGGTTGAGGTAGCCTCGCGCCAGTCCGTCACCGCTGATATATAATTCGCCAATCGTGCCGATTGGTACAAGCTGTAAATGCTCATCTAATATATAGATTTGAGTGTTAGCTATCGGGCGACCAATAAGTGGTTTTTCATTTCCTTCGGTAATTTCTGCAACAGTTGACCAAACAGTTGCTTCAGTTGGTCCGTAAGCGTTAAAAAACCGACGACCAGATTTGAGCCAGCGTTTGACAATTTCTTGAGAACAGGATTCACCTGCACAAATGATAGTTTGCAGTGTGGGAAGTTCTGCTTTTGGTAGGACTGCTAAAACAGCAGGCGTCAGGGTGACATGAGTAATACCTTGTTGCAACAGTTTGATTAATGCTGGTCCTGGCACTTGGGATTCGGAGCATCGAAACTCAAGGATGCGAATTGCAGAATGCGGTTAGTCGGCTGTAAGTTGAAAGTTTCAATCTGAGCTTGAGCCATATTGTACAGCCCTCGGTGTTCAATTAAAACACCTTTAGGCTTTCCTGTCGAACCAGATGTGTAGATAACATAAGCTAAGTTGTCAGATGTGACGCTACTGGTTGGGTTTTCCTGGCTGTGTTGTGCAATAGTCTGCCAGTCTTTGTCTATGCATACAGATAGATCCCCCCAACCCCCCTTAAAAAGGGGGGCTAGTGAGGAATGAGTTAGCAAGATAGATATCTTCGCGTCTTCTAGCATAAAGCTCAGGCGCTCTTGAGGATAGGTAGGGTCTAAAGGCAGGTATGCTCCACCAGCCTTGAGGATGCCCAAAAGTGCGACGATCATTTCTGTTGAACGTTCCAAGCAGATGCCAACTAAAATATCCGGGACGACCCCCATTTGTTGCAGGTGGTGTGCTAGTTGGTTAGCTTGGATGTTCAGTTCGCGGTAGGTTAACTGTTTGTCTTCAAAGACTACGGCTATAGCATCGGGAGTTTGCTCTACAAGGCTCTCAAATAACTGATGAAAACACTTGTTAATTTGGGATTTGGGATTTTGCGGAAAGTTGCTTGGAGGAGCCAGTGCTGAATGAGTGTTTCCCGACAGAGCAAACTTTCCCAGACGGATTTTAGATTGATTCAAGTTAAATTCTATCAGTAGTTGGCTTAACTCTTTTTCCGTCAAAATTGCCAAGTCTCTTATGCGCTGTTGTGGGTTGGCGACAATGCTTTCTAGCAGGGTTTGGAAATGTCCCAGCATCCGGGTAATGGTGGTGTCATCAAATAAATCTGTGCTGTACACCACTTGTCCTTTCAGGTTTTCTAAGTCCTGCCACAGGTGGAATTCTAAATCAAGCTTGGCGCTGAGGCATTCGTTCTCGAACAGCGAGAGCCTTAACCCAGGTAGCTCTAAAACTTCTATGGGAGTATTTTGGAGAGCGATCGCTACTTGGAACAGTGGATGGTGACTTAAATCCCGGTGCGGATGCAATTCCTCAACCAGCTTCTCAAAAGGCAAGTCTTGGTGGGCATAGGCTGCCAAAGTTACTTCTCGCACTCGACTCAAAAGTTCTTGAAACGTCGGGTTACCCCCAAGGTATGTACGCAGCACCAAGCTATTGACAAAAAAACCAATTAACCCTTCTACCTCTCTGCGGTTGCGATTGGCAATAGGTGAACCTACTACAATGTCCTCTTGCTGTGTGTAGCGATAGAGCAAGGTCTGAAATGCAGCCAGCAGAATCATGAATAAGGTAACGCCTTCTTGGTGGCTGAGTGCCTCTAGTGCTTGATTTAAGGACTGCGGTAGTTCTAGAAATTGTCTCGATCCCCTGTAGCTTGGAACTGCTGGTCTTGGTCTGTCTTTCGGGAGATTTAGCACCGAGATGCCGTCCAACTGCTTTTGCCAGTAAGCTATCTGGGTTTGTAGAACGAATCCCACAAGCCACTCGCGCTGCCATTCGGCGAAATCGGCGTACTGGATGGGTAGTTCTGGTAGGGGAGTAGAGACGTGATCGGTCGCGTCTCTACCTGAATATATTACCCCCAGTTCTCGAATGAGGACGCCAATAGACCAACCGTCGGCAACAATATGATGTAGATTCAGCAACAGTACATATTCTGCTTCATCTAGTTGTAGCAGCGTCACTCGCAACAATGGTCCAGTGGTAAGATTGAAAGGACGTTGAGCCTCTTGGGTTGCAAGTCGTTGCGCTTGTGTCTCGCGTTCTTGGCTTTCAAGGTTGCGGAGGTCGATTACGGTCAGGGGTATGGTTAATGTGGGTGCTATCGCCTGCATTGGTTGCCCTTCTACCATGACAAACGTGGTGCGTAAGGCTTCATGGCGACGCACAATTTCGTTGAATGTCTGCTGTAGTGCGGTTAAGTTAAGCCTCCCTGTCAGGCGAAGTGCTGTTGACACATTGTAGAAAGGATTGCCCGGTGCCAACTGGTCAAGAAACCACAGCCTAGCTTGGGCAAATGATGTGGGGAAGATGAAAAATTCCGATTCTTGCTCAATATTTAATTCTTTTTCATCACATGAGAGGCAGTTTTCGGCAAGATTCTGAGTCATCTTTTCCCTTAATTCCCTATAAGCAGTTTAGTATAACCTAGGCAGTAAGTCACTTCTAGTAATCTCCCAGGTTGCCATTGGATGCATTCATGAAGATAGACTTTATTATATAAAAAAGTTCTGGGTTAGTTTGCCCCTAGTGGCAGCTTCGCGCTTATCCTTAAGGTAAAAATCAGTCTGCTCGACTTATATTTGTGCAGGATTGGGACCAGGTGTTCAAAAGAGCGAAGCGGTTGCACAGCCAACGAATGCTGTTACTGGGAGTAGAGTTAGCGCGGCAGTTATTAGGGACACGGATACCAGAGACAGTGCTGGCAGCAATCCAGAGCGAACGAATTCTCCCCGCGCTCATGCAGCAGGTATGCAGCTACTTATTTGGGTCGCAACCGGGGCAATCTCGCCAGATATCTCCTACCCTGTTCCGATTGTATGTGCGCGATCGCCTGGACGACCAAGTGCAGTATTTCGTCTTTCGGTTGTTCGTGCCGAATGTACGCGATCGCCGTCTAATTGTTCTGCCCAAGCCTTTAACTTTCTTCTACTACCTGCTTCGCCCCCTGCGATTACTTGGGGAGAAGTTGGGATTCATCCATCGACCTATCCTTGGCGGTAAGGGATCTGACCAGCACTCCTGCGCAGCAACTCAGCCTGATATTGATTGGGACAAGTGCGCGATCCCCACCGCACGTCCGAAGTGCAAAAGTCTTGATGTCTACGATTTAGGCGACGAATTGCTGATCTACAGCAGCGATCGAGAATTGGGCATTAGCCTCAATCACTCGTCCAAACAAATCTGGCAACTCTGCGATGGCTCTCATACTCTATTCGAGATGGCAACTGTATTGAGTCAACAGTTGGGGTGTGCAGAGGAAGCCTTGCTCTTGGACATCTGCACAACCGTAATGCAATTTCACAATTTAGGCTTGTTGGAAAGTCTTTAGGCGATCGCATGAGTTTGTCACCGCTATACATCACTTTCGGACAACATCAGGTCGTGGTTGAGACAGCAATTGTTGATGTCCACACCACCTTAAAGCGATGGTTCTATGCTATGATGACGCCACAACCATCGTTGATTGTGCGCCAAATAAAGATCTGGCAGTCAGATGGAAATTATATCATGCAGTCCGGCGACACAGTACATGAATCGACCGCAGAACAGTTCTATTTGTTACAATCGGTAAAATATGAAGTCGTTATGGGACTGGTGTGTGCGCGTCCGGATCTGCTGTGGTTTCATGCCGGAGCAGTAGCAAATGATACAGAAGCAGTGGTGTTTGCGGCTCCCGGTGGCGGCGGCAAAAGTACCTTGGTTACGCAACTGTGCTTGCAGGGATGGCGTTACCTATCCGATGATGTGCTACCGATGGAGTTATCCACCGGAAACATTCTCCCTTTTCCTCAAACACCGAGAGTGCGGCAGAACACAGGCGAACTAGTACCTAGCGATCGCCTATGGTCAGTGCCGAAGTTTGATGTTACTCTAGATCGAGATCTCATTTGCCGTTCGCCGTTACCGATTCGGGCGATCGTATTTCCCAGCTTTGATAAGCTTTCCTCGGCTCAAATATTACCCTGCTCCCCAGGAACTGCTGCTCTAGAATTGCTGCGTAATTGTATCAACTTTACAGATCACAAACAGGCTGCAGTTCAACAGATCAGCGAGATAGTTAAACATTTGCCTGCCTTTAAGCTATCATTTTCCAACAGTGACTGTGCGCTCAAATGTCTTGCCCAGATAGGTCTAAAGTCTCAAAAGTGAACAATAGATGGGTCAGGCAGAAGAACGAAGGACAAAATTTTTATCCGTTCATCCTTTTTTGGTCAATTTATGCCTCAGCATATCATTTCCTCTGCGGTAGGGACTTTTGTGTCTCTATTCCCCATCGCTAACCCAGTAGGTGCGATGCCACTCTTCTACAGTTTAACTTCAACGGATACTCGCACTTATCGCCAGCGCCAAGCTCGGCAAACAGCCCCTTGAAAGCAACGGCGTAAATTCTAGCTCAATAAAATTTCATGCAAAACAACTTCAATATTTATTTATGTAAGTTTCAGTAATGACCGACTACTTCCGCTCTAATATTGACGCAATGGCTAGCTATGTCCCTGGTGAACAGCCCAAACCAGGTACCCAAATCATTAAACTTAACAGCAACGAGAACCCCTATCCTCCCTCTCCTGTGGTAATGGAGGTGCTGCGGAACTTCGATGGGGAGTGGTTGCGGCGGTATCCAAATCCGTTTGCAGAGGAGTTTCGGCAAGCAGCTAGTAAAGCCTTGGGAGTTCCTAGTGATTGGATCATTGTCGGGAACGGGGGTGATGAGATATTGAATATAGTGATTCGCGCCTGTGCAGAACCAGGACGCAAGGTAGTTTACCCTATACCAACCTATGTGCTGTATGGTACATTGACACAGATGCAGTCTGCGGAAATTATTGAGATTCCCTATAGTGAGGACTACCGCTTACCTCTTCAGGAACTGGTTGCTGCCAATGGATCTGTGACATTTATTGCATCGCCCAATAGTCCTTCTGGGCATGTAGTTCCAGCTTCGGAACTACGGGAACTAGCAACTCAGTTATCTGGGGTTTTAGTGATTGACGAAGCGTATGTGGATTTTGCAGAAGAGAATGCATTGGGGTTGGTCACGGAATACGAGAATGTCATCGCGATCCGGACACTTTCTAAGGGGTACTCGTTGGCGGGATTGCGGCTGGGGTTTGGGGTGGCGAATCCAAAGCTGCTGAGTGGACTGTATAAGGTGAAGGATAGCTATAACATTGATGCGATCGCATCAACGGTTGGGGCAGCTGCTATGACCGACCAAGCTTATAAAGATGCTTGTGTAACACGAGTGAAGGCATCGCGGACAAAGCTAGCAACAGACTTAAAACAATTAGGTTTCCAGATTTGGGATTCCCAGACCAACTTCTTGCTGGTGAAGCCTCCAGAAGGAAATGCGGAACAACTTAATCAAAGATTGAAGGAACAGAAAATTCTGGTGCGCTACTTCAAACAGCCAAGACTAGATGATAAATTACGCATCACTATTGGCACTGATGAGCAAAATCAAGCCCTTGTGGAAGCACTGATTTATCTGAATCACTCAAGGACAGTTCCCTGAGCGAACGTACAGTTACTAGAACAAGGCTGGTTATTGTTCGCTTCTCGCCAGTTTTTGCAACACAACCCTATTTTGGCGTTGCTGAATTGAGGTATGAATCGGGATGTAGAGACGTAGCAGTGCTACATCTCTACAAGGATGTTGGTCCGCACGTAAAATCATTTTCATACATGGAATCAGCAACACAACCATATTTTTTATGGTAGGTTCAGAAGTTTCTCAGCACAAACTCAGCAACAGTATGGATGCTAGTAATTAAGTAACAGTTACCAGCCCCATTCAGGAAATTAGCTCTCTTTCCAGGAAAAAAGAAAATCTACGTCAATAAGTGAACGTAACGGTTCAATAACCACAGGACTTCACGAACCCATGTCAACTCACAGTTTTACTCTCGGACGCCACCTAGTACGCAACTTGTCGATCATTTTGCTAATCACTGTTGCACTCGCGTACAGTGCGTCCCGTGCGACGCTTCCCGATCCCGCCACCGATATCTCGACTTCTACAGCTAAGGGAAAACAGACGGCGGTTTTCTCTGGAGGATGCTTCTGGGGAATGGAAGCGGTTTTCGAGCATCTGAAAGGTGTTTCCGATGTCGTCTCTGGCTTTTCTGGTGGCAGTGCGGCGACCGCGAACTACGACCTTGTTAGTTCCGGATTGACGGGGCATGCTGAGTCAGTGAAAATCAGCTACGATCCATCACAGATATCATATAGCCAACTTCTAAAGATCTACTTTTCAGTGGCGCACGACCCGACAGAGTTGAATCGGCAGGGTCCCGACTCTGGCACGCAATATCGTTCGGCTATATTTTTTGCTAACGACGACCAGAAGCGGGTTGCGCAAGCTTATATCGATCAACTCAACAAAGCGCACATCTTCCACAAGCAGATCGTGACCCAACTAGTTCCCTTGAAGGGTTTTTATAAAGCAGAGGAATACCATCAGCATTTCATTGACCACAATCCGAATTATCTCTACGTCGTGGTGAATGACTTGCCGAAGCTTGCTCAACTCCAAGCACAGTTTCCTGACATGTACAAGAATTAATACCAGTTTCATTAAATAATGCGACACTTGGAGTATGGGCAAAGGCTTTGCCCATTGGTGTCAACTTAACTTTGAAACCCGCAGTAGTTTGCTGGTTTCTCGTTCCCATGCTCTGCATGGGAATGCAGTCGGTGAGGCTCTGCCTCATTACTTGCAAAATCTGGAGGCAGCAGCCGGCCGATTAGGCATTCCCAGCCAGAGGCTGGGAACGAGAATATCTAAAAAGCACCCCGTACTGCCTAAATGAACGCGATTTAGTTGACATGCATGGGCAGTGCCGTGCTCCTACCAGGGTATTCATTTGTAGCAATCATTTTTGGAATTGGTATAAGTTAAACACAGAGTTTCTTGCAGTATTAGCAGAAATTACTCCAGCCTTGGGTTGTCGGACACTACGGAAATTGATTCAGTCCCGTGCTGAGATTATTCTCCGTGGAGATGGCATCGATCGCACAGTGCAGCGTATTGCTCTTGCACCGCTAAAACAAATCTAGGAAAATCTAGATTCGGCGTCACAACTACGGTTCGTTGTGCGAAGAAATTCGAGAGAGTGATACTTCTTGCGTCAAATTTCGCGAAATTGACAGAATAACAAGCTAAGCTAATATGCGTTTAAATAGTATAAACACTCTTTGTGGTCGTTGACTGTTAAATGCTGACTGTCAACGGTCAACGGTTAACAGTCAAATCGAGTTAATATCCAATTTAAGTGCATAACAGCTTACAAGTTATTCGTTCCCAAACTGACTTTCAAAATCCCTTGATTGATGCAAAATTCGGAGTATTTCAATGCCATCTTCAATTTTGACGTAAAACACAATATATGGCTTAACTGGAAAGCTTCTAAGTCCCTGAAGTAAGGTATCTTGTTTTTTGCCCATGTCCGGAAATTGAGCTAACATGGGTAATCTGTCAAGAATTTGAGCAATTTGTTTGTCAGATGCAACCGGATTTTGCCCAGTAATATAAACCCAAATATCTTCTAGGTCTTGTTCGGCAAATTCGGACAGTCTGTAGGCATTCATTTAATCTTTTTGGGAATGCAACCTGCGTTCTCCTCGCTCCTTGATTTTTTGTAGTAACCCAGGCAGAGACTCATCATTATATTCGGTGTACTGACCATTGCGTAATTGTTCTGCCCCAAGGTTAATGTCACGTTGCAAAGCTTCTAGCTTGAGTTTCCGCACTTCTTTTTCTGCTTGCTCGAGTCGCTTCTGAGTTTCCTGAAAGCTAATTGCATCTTGAATAACAATTTCTGCTTTGCCGTTAACGGTGAGGATAAGAGGAGATTTTGTTGCCTTGGTACGCTCTATAAACTGCTTGACATTTCGCTTAAAGTCTGTTAGAGGATGAATATTTTCTAAATCAATCATACAAAAGTATTAAATTCAGTACTAAATTAAGGCATAATTAAATATTAAACCATACTTATTCTTGTGGGAGAGGGGTTAGGGAGCCAGCGCGAATGACGGCTTTCCCGCAACTCACGGCGACTGGCGTGGAGAGGTTTTTAAGATGCCGTGAAAAGTCAGGAAATTTGTGGACATATTTTGAGCAAGAAATCTTCAGTATTACCTCTAATCGGGATTGGAATATTACTTCTGGCGTCTCTAGGTACAAGCTATTTTTTATTTAAAGATAAGCTAGGAAGTGCAACTGCAAGTAATACAATTGTCGGACACTACGGAAATTGATTCAGTCTCGTGCTGAGATTATTCTCCGTGGAGATGGCATTGAGCGCACAGGAACGAATACACACTACGCTTCTCAGTGTTAGTACAGACGGTCGTCACAGATGTCTCAAAAAAACCGTAAATCCACCCTTGGGTGGATGGCTTATCTTATCTTAAGCTCAAGCAAGGAAATTTTGAAGCATCAAGTATGCTAGTGACCGAGCTGCCCGCTGATTGCAGAGATGGAACTCAAACAAGCAGACGTTACTACAGAGGTGCATTTGAGTAAGGTGAGGATGAAAAATGGCCGATCATATTGGAATGACTCCTACCGTAGTAATTGGACTGGGAGGAACAGGCAAGGAAGTTTTGATCAAAGTGCGCCGGATGATTGTAGAGTCTTACGGCTCCCTAGATTCCTTACCCATTGTGTCTTTTTTGCATGTTGACACGGAGCAGAATGCCAAGGTTTCCGAACCGCAAGTCGTCCTGAAGCAAGACATTTCCCTTCGTCCCGCTGAGCAGGTGTGGGCTAAGGTGGAAGACGCCAAGGCAATCTTGAATAAGCTTTCTGCCTACGAATATTTAGCTGAGTGGTTCCCCAGTCAACTCAAAGGCACTGATTCCATCTTAGCTGGAGCAGGACAAATCCGCTCTCTGGGAAAGTTTGCCTTTACTCTGAACTACCAAAACATTAAAACCAGCTTTAACAACGCGAAAGCCCGGATTGTCGGTCATGAGAAGTTTATGCTGGATCGCTGGGGGGTCCATTTGGATAAAGGGATCAACATCTTCATCGTCTGTTCCCTCTCAGGCGGCACTGGCTCCGGGATGGTACTCGATATTGCCTATAACCTTCGAGATTGGATTCCACCCTCGGAACTGCCCCAATCTTCAGCTTATTTGGTGCTACCTGGAGCTTTTTCAGGGCTTGGCGACCGGGTAGTTGCTAATGCCTATGCTGCCCTGATGGAACTGAACCACTACTCGCGCAACACCACTCGTTTTGAAACTCAGTACAGCATTAATCCTAGCGATCGCATTAGTTCCCAGAGTAGTCAGGATGTACCTTTCAACTTCTGCTACCTAGTTGGTAACAGCAACGATAAAGTAACTTTTCCCAGCCTCGGTTCTGTACTGGAGATGGTTGCCCAAAATATCTTTTTGGACTTCAACTCAGGCTTCAGTCAGTATAAAAAACTTGTCCGGGATAACATTCGCAAGCACTGGGCTAGCCCCGACCCACAAGGCTACCCCCAGAACTTTATCAGTTTTGGGCTTTCCAGTATTCAATTTCCAGTAGAGCGGGTGCTAAATGCCTGTGCCTTTCGGCTAGCTGGTCAGTTAATTACCTGGTGGTCCAACCCTGCTCCCACACCTACGGTGATGCGGGATGTCATTAAAACAGAAATTTTGCCTGGTCTGCGACTAGCTGAATCTGACAACGAGCATCAGTTGCTCGACAGCATTAGCCTTGGCGACAACATGAAGCCCTATAACAAGGAAGTGGCTGATTGGGTAACAAGCTTGCGCAAACGCCGCAACGACCTGAATATTCCCTACGAGAACCTACAGCGCTTCGTATCAGTAGAACAAGAAAAGTATAACTCTCACTTTCACGACAGTGACACTGACCCGAGGCGTTGGAGTGATTACTTCCAAAAAATGTGGGACAACCTGAACCAGTTGATTCCTCAAAAACGTCGAGAACTTCGTCAGACTTTCTACAAAATCATTGAAGACCGCTTTCGAGGACCAAAGTTTGCCCGCCATTTTTTAGAAGTACTCCTAGAAGTCTTTACAGATTTCCGCAGCCAGTTTGACCAAGACCGACTAAAGAAGTGGTTACCCCAAGAGAGTTCTGCAGCTAAAGCCCTGGAAGTGCTGCTCAAGCAGATAGATGACCATGCCAAACAGTTCAACCCGATTAATAAAAAGAGTCAGATCGAAGAAGACTTCAAAGGGATTATGCAAGCTTTAGAGTCGCGGTATATCTCCAAGGTAGAGGTCAAAGCCGCTCGATAAAGTCTACTCAAACCTATTCACAAGTGAACAAGTCTGATCAACCGGAGAGATAGCGGTCAATCTCTCCTCCCTTGAAGGAATCACACCTTCACTACCAGACGGGGTATACACTCCCATGCTTGTGCTGAAGCTTTGGACATCTCTTGATATCCGGTGTTCACCAAGCTGTCGCCTGTAGAACCTGTTAGATTAGGTAATCTAAACCAAGCATTACGAGAACCAACGCTCTTGTAGTACTTATTGAATCTCTGCCAGTGTGCAAAGACGTGCTTACGAGTTTCGGGGCGAACCGAAGTCTGAAAGGCGTATCTCGCTGGCATTTTTTCATGATAAATTCCCATTCCACGACGCGCTAAAACTAAAGCAGCTGCGCTATCGCTTCCCATACCTAAACGACGCATATATTTAACAACGCCGATTTGACTGGAGTATTTGGGATTTACTTCAATAACTCGAATACCTAGTTTTAAGCATCGAGATTTTAACAATTCAAAGAATTTAGCATAAGCAAAACTAGATAACATACGTAGGTACTTACGACCGCGTTTAAATTGTTTCTTCTTTACGGAGAAGTCTAATTTTTCAATAACTATTTGCTTTTTAGATGCCAAAGCTCTCTTAGTTATTTCTGTGATTGCTTCTGCTAATCTAGCTTCTGTTTGTTCTGTTGAGCAGGAGTGTAAATCTAAATTAACTTTCCCCCATGCTACTGGATTCCCATGACGATTAGTAGCACACCAGCCAACAGATCCAGGATTTATATCTAGACCAATACAGCCATCGCTCCGGTCTTTACTTATTACATGAAAATCAACTAAGCAAGTAATCGCTACAACCCAAAGACCTTTTTTATTCATTGAAAAGACGTAGGTAAGAGCGCGGTTTAATGCCCAAGCTGTTTTGATTTCATTACTACCGTGTGAATTAAATTTATATAGTGGTAACTCTACATATTCGCCAAATAAAAATTCTAAAAAATAAGGGACACGAATTTTAAGTACTGGAGTAATATCAGGTTGAAATTGACATATTTGATTACCGCCAGTTTCCCCAGTGGAGCCAACAAAACTCACCTTGCCTAAATTACCTAAATTAACTTTTACACCACGCTTTATAATGCCAGCTTTTCTATCTTGGTACATTTTAAGCTGGCGTTTTTTTTGGTGTAATTGCTGTTTTGCTAATTGTAGATAAGTTTTACCATGTTGTTTACCATTTATAGGACAAGCTTCTTCAAAGACTGGCTTAGCCTTAATTTCCGGAAATTTCTTTAACTTCCCTGACTTAGTTTTCTGAGGATATTTAATTCCTAAATTACGCTTTTGAACTGTTTGAATATATTTACGATGGTTGTCTAAACGCTTTTCTAATGATTCAATAGTACTTTTGACAGATTTGATTTTAGCATCTAACGTTTCAATTAGTTGCTTATAACATTTTTCTGCCGATTCTAATTCACCCCCAATAAAATTGATAACACTATTTGCATGACGTTTATTTACACTAAACGCCTGCTGAATCTGAGTATTAAGCTTTTCTTTTTTCATGCCACTTTGTAAACCAGCCAGCGCCATCAAAGACATTTGCTCTGCAATGGGAGAGAAATGCTCTAATAAATCAATAGCTGGTAATTCAGCCGCATATCCATTAGATATTTGAGTGACGTAGGTTTGATAACTCTGTGGCATCGGTTGACTGGACTTATCAACGTTTTCTATATATGTTAACACATATATTGAGTAATGGTCAATGCCTTTTCAGAAAAATCATAAGCTGGGAGCAAAGCAAGTTTATAGTCAACCAGTAGAAAACAAGGTCATCGCGTTTAGAGGAAGAATTGGACAAAAAGAAAAATTAAAAAAAGTGGATAACTGGCAAGAACGGTTAAGAGATTACGTAGACCAACTGATAGCAGAGGTAGAAACCGGACAAAATGAGTAATGATGGGTAAGGATGGCTAGAAATTAGCTAACAGCTTCTACCCCGTACCTTAGCAGTGCCCCTACTCGATGGACTTAAGGAAGAAATTGAGCGGCTGCTTGTAGACCTTACTGCTTTGGAGCGAAACTTAGAAACTTTGCAGTCGCGATTTCTGGACAAAGAACAAACTTATGTCCGCGAAACCGGAGTGCTGACGGTCAATGGAATTTTACTTTACGACTTTAAAGACATAGATCAGGTTTACAACAAAACCCTCGATGACAAGCAAGAAATTATTTGCCAAGAGATCTCCCAGCAGGTCTTGAGCGATCTGGGGTTAAAACTGTTTGATTTATACACCTTTGACAACTTAAGGCTCAAGGATCTTTCTGAGCGGATTTTGAATCGGGTTCTGGATGAATTTGTCGGCAGCACTCAACTGCAAATCTCCACAGCCACCAAGTTTCTTGAGCAGTATCCTACTTTAGAACAGCAGGAAGCTCAAATCAAGACTACTTTTGAAAAAAGTGAGCCATTTTTGCGCTTCAGTCAAGAGCAAGCTCGCCTAGGCTGGGAAGACAGAGCGGAAAAACGGCAAACCATAGTGGGAATTCAAGGTGGTAATAAACCTACAGACCCGGCTGTAGGTGCGTTGCTCCCAATGATCCGCAAAACCAGCACACTTACTGACAAAGATATTCGTCCCCTAAGTGACCCCCATCACATTTACTTTGTCCAAGAGACGGGAGCTTTTCCTCTCAGGCTGATTGAGGGGATGGATCGCATGCGGACAATTTATCGGTCGGTGTCCCACTCAGATAAGAATCCTTTGCATACCCACCAAGATAGCCGCCAGTTTGAAGATCACATGCCAGCAACTCAAGCCGAAGTCCAGGCTAAACAAAACCTGATTTTGGCTCAAGTTTTGGGGTTGGTAGCTCAGTTCGAGAACACAGTGACGAAATATCCTGAAGTGCGTTTTTCCTATCAGGATAAACTGACAGGGCTGGCAAAAACTCAGGTTCTTGGATCTGACTGGCAGCAAGCAGAAGAATACCTCTTGAGTGACCAGAACCGGAAAGTACGGGATATTTTGGAAGATGCACTACAAAATATCGGTCAGAAAGTGGTCACAAAATCTGACAAACAGGCGCTTTACCAAAAACTTATGGTCTACCTGAAAGAGTTAGAAAAGACTCTTCCTGGTGGTAAAGATAATTCTGACTACCGTAAGTATGAAGAAGCGATCGCAGAGTACGTGAAGAAAAACGGCTTGTTTGTCTCTGCTTTACCGACCGAAACTCCATCCTCACCTGTTCAAGAATCGGCTGACATTCCCAGAACTTCCACAAACTCTACAGAACAAGCTTCTGACAGCAATTTGGAAAAATTCACCAAGCTAGTAGAGACTTGTTACCGTCGCGGTAACCCTTCTGATGCCCAGCTACAAATGCTAGAACATTTCCGTCAAAAGTACGCCATTAAACAAGAAGTTGCTAACCAGATCGTCGCCAAGTTTTCCTATGGTCAGGACCAACAGAAAGCACTATATGAGTATGGTTTGATGTATCGGGCTTTTCTAGAAAATAATGGCGACATTGATTTTGAACAACAGTCGCAGTTGCTTGAACTTCAAGAGGAGTTGGGGCTAACAAACAAACAGGTTTCTACTATGGAAACCAATATCCAAGAAGAACTAGGATTGTCGAAATCGAGATAAGAATATGGGAACCGAATACAATTACATCACCTGCCCCAAGTGTAGTCACGACCTTAACGCTTCAACCCTAAAGAAGTGCGAAATTTGTGGACAGAATTTGAGCAAGGGTTCTTCAGTATTACCTTTAATTGGGATGGGAATATTTGTCCTTGCAGTGATTCTAGGTGCAAGCTATTTTTTGTTTAAAGATAGGTTAGGAAGTGCAACTGCAAGTAATGCAATTTCTGCTGTTCCATCTCCATCTTCTGCTATTGTCCCCAGCCCATCTGCTGCTCCGTCTTCACCTTCAGAAACAAGTGCGGCTGTTCAAAGTAAGTCTGACCTCATCTCCTCAGCGAACCCTGAGCTTTACAAGACCTTAACTCAAATCCCCAATGTCCCCCAAGGTACATTTAACTATGGAGGGTCAACAACCTTTGCGCCTCTGCGTTCTGCCAATGTCGTCTCCAGCCTGAGTCAAGTGCATCCTGAGTTCAAGTTGCGCTACACCGAATCCATTGGTGAAAAACCGGGATCTGGTTCAGGAATTAAGATGCTACTTGATGGGCAACTCAGCTTTTCTCAGTCTTCTCGACCTGTGAAAGATACTGAGTTTGCTCAGGCTAACCAACGTGGTTTCAAACTGGAGCAAATTCCTGTTGCAATTGATGGCATTGTATTTTACGTCAACCCTAAGCTGTCTATCCCTGGTTTAACCTTATCCCAAATCAAAGATATCTTCACTGGAAAAATTACAAACTGGCAAGAAGTTGGCGGTCCCAACCTTAAGATTACTCCTCTGAGCCGCAATGCTAAAGCTAGTGGAACCGTAGAGTTTTTTATTGAAGAAGTATTGGAAAAACAAGCTTTCGGCGCACCAGTACAAGAAATCCAGAGTACCACACAGGGTATCCGAGAAGTTGCCCTGACTCCTGGAGGAATTGGCTATGCTACTGCTTCCGAAGTTATTGGTCAAAAAATGATCCATCCTCTGCCGCTTGCCAAAGATGCTACTCAAGGCTTTGTATCTCCTGTTGCCGCAGATAATCTCGCCGTTTTGAACAAGAGTGCTTTTGCAAATAGTTCTTACCCTCTGACTAGAAGGCTGTTTGTTGTGATCAAACGGGATGGCAGACCTGATGAACAGGCGGGTGTCGCATATGCCAATATGATCTTGAGTAACGAAGGGCAAGAACTGGTTGAAAAAGTAGGTTTTGTGCCTCTTCACTAAGATCGTGTTCGGTTACTGAGATCTTGCACCATTCTCAACTTGGCTCGAGAAACCGGGTTTCTAAACGATAAATTAACGGTTTCAGCTTTACCAATTCGCAAGAAACCCGGTTTCTGGGGGTGGTGCAAGATGTAAGGTTAATCACTTTAGGTGTTTTTTTAAAATTCTTAAGACCTTTTGATATAAAAAGGGGAGGCATTGACCCTCCCCTGACTCATATCATGTCCGTATAAACAGTTACGATATACAGCCCTCGCCCCCGTCCCCTCTCCCATGCTTGGGAGAGGGGTGCCCTCTTGGCGGGGTGAGGGTTCATATAATAACCGCTACACGGACATGATATCATTCGGCAATACAAACACAGTTATCAACTGTGAATTTTGCCCGAAATGCTAGCAATACATCAATTGTTTAAGTGAAGGCGGAATTAACCATGCTCATAGTAGCGCCATTCATGCGTTTTACGGTCATACCAGCGACGTTGCCGACCATGTTCGTAACGATCGCGCTCACGCTCATGACGATCGCGCTCACGCTCATTACGAACATGGTCACGCTCATTACGATCGCGGTCATGCTCATAACGGTGGTCACGACCGCAATCATGACGTCTACAGTACTCTTCACGAGTTTCGGCTTTAACACTTGGTGAAAAAGCTACAACAGAACTAGTACCAATGAGAGTTGCTAAAGCAACAAGAGTAAAACGTTTCATACCTTTATTCTCAGGGAGTTGGTAGCAAATACTACAAAAGTAGATAATACACTTTTAGTAGTGAGACTTACTCATTAGTAAAAATTTGATTTGTGTACTCCTTGGACGCCATTAAATGAGATTGTCTTCTATGTTCCAAATAGGTGCAGCTCAAACAATTTATGCAAGAGTGGGATAGAAATAGCAAAAATATTTCACAATTACACGAGCGGCTACCGCCTACCAGGACTTCCAGCATACTTTTACACTGCTGACAATATGTGGTAGGATCGCATAAATATTTTGGCTGAACTTGACCGGACCAATCCCGGCGATCGCCTGTTCAATCAAGATGGGAGTAAGTTGTTTAAAGCTGCTGACCAAATGCAGAATTTTACCTTCAGGATGATTGTGAGCGAATTTCAGAAATTACTGAGGTAGCAGGAAATTGCTTTTAAAATGATTCTGCTAGTAAGGCATTCATTTTCCTTAGAATCTTGCTAAACTTTTTAATTTCTTGAGGTGTTAGGTCAAATTCGGCTAAATCAACTGTTGCGTCACCTTGAATCACAACAATATCATTTCCGTCAGAAACTTGCACGGCGATTAAGAGGTCTTCGACAGCAACCAGATTTTTTGAAAAATTTTCCATAACTTTGGTAGGTGTTATAATTAAACACTTTTTCAAGTACCGCAAATGAATTACTTTCCGGTACTTACAGCAGTTTTCAATTGAATTGGCCACATTGTAAGGGCGCGGAAACCGCGCCCCTACGGTTGTATTGTGGTCTACCCGACTGATATTCGCTGTGAGCCAACCAATGAAGGCAAGCTTTAACTTTTTTGTTCCGATTGGGTGCGCGTTTTAAAGGTGGTGAACACGTTGGGTTACACTTATATAAGAATATTATCATATATACGAATTACGAATTATTCCTAGTACACGGGACGCCCTTTGGGCGCAACCATTAAAGGAATAGCTCGAAAAGCTTAAATTTTTAATTTTTAATTTTTAATTCCGCTTCGCGATACTAGCTAGTTGAGCAACAGCTAAAACTAATTCCGTTGGGTCAACGGGTTTACGTAAATAGACTTGAAACCCTGCCTCCGTTACTGCCTCTATACTAGTACCTGTAAGTGCAATGGCTGGGATTGTTCCTGCAAGGGATGCTTCCAAGGTTCTGATTTGGCTAATGAGCCAAAAGCCGTCTTTGTCTGGCATACTGATGTCAGTTATGAGAATAGCTGGTTTAATCAATGCAAATATTTCTAAAGCCTCAACTGCTGAAGCTGCTGCTACCACCTTTGCGCCATAATCTTGGAGCAAGAACTCGATGAAGTCTCGGTTATCTGCATTGTCATCAACTACCAGCACCCGTAAGCCATTGAGTACTACTTCGTCTTCATTCATAATTTTGAAGGGTGCGTTAACTTAGACGTCCAGAAGGCGCCTTCCTAAAGGTTAGTGTAACACAACGCTCTTGCGTCTTTATCCCTTCTCTAGTTTCATTCATTTTACAACTCAAAATTTTCGCTAATGCTCAAATCCCCCCAACTTACTTTAACACAGAAACGTTTTCCTGTTTTACCTTTAAAGGGTTTCATTTGGATGTAGTTATCTAGACCTCTCGAAGTGACTTCTTGAAGTGTTTCCCCTGCCTTAGATAGTAGAGTTAGTTTGAGATCTGGCAGCAAATACCTTTCCTTGCCTGTTGGATGTAACTGTATCAAAATACCTAATTTATCCTCAGTTTCCTCTGTGATATTTACTAGCAGCGCTACAGTTAGATTACCCAACTGCACACCCAAGTCAATGAGTTTGGCTCTTTTCGTACCCTCTTCAGTATTCCTAGTACTGAAAGCTAAATTGGCTTTTGGATTGATGAGTGTATCAATGGCTTGCCAACCTTCGTCAAAAACACCTTCTAACCAGCGACTCAACTTGATTCTGGTTTCTTGCAAATATTCCTGAAATGGCACAGAAGAAGACTCAGTTGAGGCTACAGGTAAAGGAATAGCTGTTGGTGCCAAGAAACGGTAGTAAAACAACAGGTGGTTTGGTTCAGCATCAAATAAAGACAATGGTAGCTGATAGTAGCCTGTCTGTATAGATTGTAAATTGACCTGACTACGATAGTTAACCAGTTGGTCGTGACGCAGAACGCCTCTAATAATTACTTGTTCTGACTCTTCTAATACCTCAAGCACTACATAGAAATGAGCCGCTAATTCTGGTTGCTCAATAATATTTTGAGGAACATTCACCACTTCATCAAGTAGTTGTTCTGTGGCAATTAGACAAACTTTAAACTCACCAACATTCAGATGACAGACAGTGTCAATAAAATTTGGATATCGATTGATTGACTGCTCTGGTAGGCGTTCACTTAGCCATTGTTCAAAGCCAAGCCGCGCCAGTATATTTAGATAAGTTTGCCACTGGTGTGCTTCACCAGTTGCCCCGAGGCTCATCTGTCTTGCTTGGTTGAAATCTTCTGGTTCCAACCAAATCACTTCTGAGAGCAAGAGTCTCAAATCAGTTAAATTAACCATTACTTTGCTCCTGATAAAGGTTATTGTTCTTCTAAGTAGATGCGAAGTTTCTGAGCATATGCACTATTCATCCTCCGATTCTTTCCCGCTCTGATTTCTTCTGCTGCTTGTTGGAAGATTTCTGCATCTGCAAAAGCTTCAATCTTCTCAGCTAAGGTTTTAAGATAGTTTGGTTCAGGAGGAAGTTCGGTTAAACCCATTTCAAGAGCCTTCTTCAAAATGCCGTCGAGAAGTTGTTGTACTGTCAGAGTACGTACCTTACTAAGAAGTTCCCCCGGATTTAACACCCGCCTAGCTTGATCCCAACTGGTCATTCCCAATTTGGGAGCAATATCTTTCAACGACATACCCTGGCTGTAATATAGTTGTAAACCAGGAATGAGTTGTTGAGCCAAGATAGCATACTTGTGGCTTTTTCGCAACCCTGTAATGCGAACTCTTATTTCTTGCTCTATCGCACCAGTTAAAGCTAAACTGAGTTGCTGATGCAAAAACTCCAAAAATTCCCGTTGCTCTACATCTAATTCATTGGGGGAATCAGTAGGTAAATCTGCTCTAATTGTATAACTTCCAGTATCCGGGTCTTGAATCTCCAGAGGTTCTCTATAGCTCCATATGTCATATTGCCTTAACAAGATAGCGACTTGTTTGAGTTCTTTCATCAACACCACGGTGGAGTTGATCGTAACATTTGCGAATTGTAAACGGGTGAGCATTTCTTGCAGTTGGACAGTTGAGGGATCTGGACATTTTCTTGCTCCCTTTGACTGTTGCTGAAGTCGGTCTCGACGATAAACTGCATGAAAAACTTCCACAAAATGGCGATCGCGCACGGATAAACGCTCAAGCTGTTTAGGTCTAGCTCTATTTAACAGTGCCCAATCGCTCAGATGCTGAAAACCATACTCTGATAAAAAATCTTTGAGTTCTGGATTTTGTTTAGTTTGTAAGTATGCCCAATTATCTAAGCTCATCCTCGGCTGGGAATCAAACTTAAATGTTTGCAAAATCTTCACAGAGAAAAAATTGTAAGCAGAAGTCCTAGCTTCACCATTGCGATCGAGAATCAGTTGATTTTGGCGATCGCTATCCAGGATGACTAAAGCTTGTCCATCGTCATTAAGGACAAATGGCAGTAAATCCTGATATGTGAACTGCTTTTCACCACCAAAGAGATGATAGATTTTTTGGCAGGCTTTGAGGATGGGGTCAGAAACATAGCACCTCAGACAAAGCCCAGCTTCAGCGCGACTTCTAGGATCAACAGTTTTTTTGTTGTGAAAGTAGTGTAGCAAAGGAGCTTGTATATCCTCAGAGTGAGAATTAGCAACTTTTTGAACAAACTCCTGTGCCTTTGGAACTAAACAATACTTGTATCCCACCCTTTCACTAGTCGGGCTGATTCGCCAAATGTTCCAGTATCTTGATGAAGTACCCATTGCTATTGCTTAGCCTCGCATCAACAGACATTCTTATTTATATAGTTGCATGAAATAAATAAATGCCAGCGGTTATAGCTTATGCAGTTTCCCCCCTCCGGCGTTTGGTAGCATATGTAACTTTTACCCTGGTTTGTGCGCTCGTTCCCGAACCATTTCACCCTGCACCTGTGACCGCAGCAGGGGAAAATTGGTAGCGGCGGATTGCGGGGACTGGTAAAGTCAAATATATGTGGAGGCTTTAACTTATGACCCAAGCACAAATCCAAACCCAAACAAAACCAAAAACATACCGATTCAATGAATTTAACGTTGCACGAGCTTAAACTACGCACCAGATCAGCAAATTATTTTTTTCAGTCTTTGCTTAAGCTGGTCAATCCTGTGCGCGAATAGCTTGTGTAAAATCATTTACAGCATCGTACTGGTCAGGATAATTAAGATATTTTAATAGCAGCGCGGGATCTAAATCTGGTAAAAAGCTACTGCGGACAACTTCTTCGTACTCTCCAGTTTGGTTTAAGTGGAATATACGTAGCTGCTGAGACTTCCAAAACCAAACTTCAGGAACTCTTTTTGGTTTGTATAACTCTTTTCGGTTGATACTCCCACTGCTGACAATTACTTCGATAACAATGTCGGGTATCTCCTTATCTGTTCCAATGCAATAAGATTCATCAGGTGTGCCTGAAGCATAGCCAGGTTCTTCTAGGGTAAACCCACCGCGACCATAAAATCTTATTCCCTTAGACCTCATGTAAGCTTCCAGTAAGTAACTAAGGGTTCTTTTTACATACTCGTGTTTACCTCCGATTGGAGACATAATCTCTAGCACTCCTGCCAAATAAGTTAGTTTTACTTCTCGGTTATCTAAGAGTAGTGTCTCGATCGCCTTGAACTGCTCCCAGGAAACACCGACTAAAGTTACTACTTTTTCTTCTAATGGCTGGTCTAAAAAAACTTGGACGCTCATAAGTTTGTCCTGCGATCGCGTGCATAACCTAGCTATAACTTAACCCAAATTCCGATTTTTTTTGACTAATTGCTGTACCCAAATTTCTCACAAAAATTTCAAGTCAATTGTTATAAAATCGTGCTTAAGTAATTGCAACCAAGTCCTATAGGAATCATATTTGATTTTTGAAATTTACGTAGGGGAGCCACAAAGAGTGCGCGGTGAGACAGCCCTGAAGGAGGGTTTCCCTCCGTAGGGGACTGCGAACCCGAAGGGGTTCCCCGCGTCTTCGTGGAGTGGCGTTGGGCACTGCCCAC
>CAXTSI010000081.1:0-23092 GCA_964246695.1 uncultured bacterium | reverse complement strand
AACAACTAACAACTAACAACCAACAACTAACAACCAACAACTAACAACTAACAACTAACAACTAACAACCAACAAATTATGAGTGAATCCTTATTTTGTATAGAAAATCTGCGAGTTGCTTATCCGCATCAGAGTGACGAACAGCCTAGATTTGCTGTTGATGATGTGTCTTTGACCTTGCAACCAGGTGAAAGAATGGGATTGGTGGGAGAGTCGGGTTGTGGGAAGTCAACGTTGGGACGGGCGGCGATGCGGTTGTTACCGCCGTCTACTCGCATTCAGGGAAAGGTAAAGTTTCAGGGGCGGTCGGTACTTGACTTCACACAAACAGAGTTACGGCAATTCCGGGGAGAGGCGGTGGCGTTGGTGTTTCAAGATCCCATGACGCGCCTGGATCCGTTGATGACTATTGGTAACCATTGTATAGAAACCTTGAAGGCTCACTCACCCAGGTTGTCAATCAGATCCGCCAAGGAAACAGCGATCGCCACATTAGAAAAGGTCAAAATTCCTGCCAGTCGCTGGAATCAGTATCCCCACGAATTTAGCGGTGGAATGCGGCAAAGGGTAGCGATCGCCCTAGCTTTACTCCTTAACCCCAAGTTAATTGTTGCTGATGAACCTACCACTAGCTTGGATGTTACTGTCTCCGCTCAAATTTTGCAGGAATTAACGCGACTGTGCACAGCAGAAAACATGGCACTGCTGATGATTTCTCACGATTTGGCTGCTGTTGCGGAGTATTGCGAACTGATTGGGGTGATGTATAACGGCAAAATCGTCGAAATGGGTTCAACACACACTGTTTTCCAACAACCACAGCACGAATACACGCGATCGCTCTTAAAAGCAGCTTTACATATTCAAGCAGAGGCAACGGATGTGGCAACGGATGTAACGGATAATTTGACTGTGGGACGACGAGATCAATCATCCGCTACATCCCGCACTTTCACCGTTGCCACACCAATTTTGCGGATTACAGATTTAAAACAGTACTACACTTTAGAACCCAACTTTGTTGCGCGATTGTTTCAGCGGCAAAGTCAGACAATCAAAGCAGTGGATGAGGTCAACCTAGAACTGTATCCAGGGGAAATTTTAGGATTAGTTGGGGAGTCAGGTTGTGGTAAGAGTACGTTGTCACGGACAGTATTGCAACTCATTCGCCCCACTGCAGGTAAAGTTGAGTTTTTGGGAAAGGATTTAACGACCCTGTCGCGTCAAGAAATGCGCTTTTCTCGGCGACAAATGCAAATGATGTTTCAAGACCCTCATGCTTGTTTAAATCCAGCGATGACGGTGGGGGAAAGTATAGCCGATCCGTTACTGATTCACAAATTAGCAGATCCACACAAGGCAAATGTTGAGGTGCTGTGGATGTTGGAGAAAGTGGGATTAACACCGCCTGAAGTTTATCTAGACCGTTATCCATCAGACTTGTCTGGTGGACAGCAGCAACGAGTAGCAATTGCCCGTGCTTTGATTACTCGTCCCAAACTGATCATCTGCGATGAACCAGTGAGTATGTTAGATGCTAGTGTGCAGTCGCAGGTACTAGATCTCATGTTGCGCCTCAAAGCCGAATTTGATTTAACGTATTTGTTTATTACTCATGACCTTTGGTTAGCGCGGTTTTTGTGCGATCGCATTGCCGTGATGAACAGTGGCAAAATTGTGGAAATTGGTCCCACAAAACAGATTTTTGCCAATCCTCAACATCCTTACACCAAAACCCTGCTAGCCGCTGCCCCCCTACTGGCGCAAGCTAAAAATTATGAATTATGAATGACTCCTGCATGAAATTTTTGATCATTCATAATTTATAATTTATCATTCATAATGAACGCAAATGAGCATTCGCGATGCTACTGAAGCTGACTTGCCAACAATTGTGGCAATTTACAATGCGGCAATTCCTAGCCGCATGGCAACAGCTGATTTAGAACCAGTGTCTGTACTTACATCTTGCACCACCGCCAGAAACCGGGTTTCTTGCGAATTGGTAAAGCTGAAACCCTTAATTTATCGTTTAGAAACCCGGTTTCTCTCACCTTGTTGAGAATGGTGCAAGATATCAGTGTAGAAAGTCGTCAGGCTTGGTTTGAGAGGCACAACGCAAAACGCCCTCTTTTGGTCATAGAAGTAGAGGGTGTAGTTGCTGGATGGCTGAGTTTTCAATCCTTTTATGGGCGACCAGCTTATCATGCAACTGCCGAGATTAGTATTTACATTGACCGAGATTATCAACGGTGTGGTTTAGGACAGCAACTTTTAGCGCAAGCAATTCACAAAAGTCCCAGTTTGGGTTTAAAGACCCTACTAGGCTTTATTTTTGCCCATAATCAACCTAGCTTAAAGCTGTTTGAAAAATTCAACTTTCAACCTTGGGGACATTTGCCCAAAGTAGCAGAACTTGACGGCGTTGAATGCGATTTGGCGATCGTGGGTTTCAATCCCCGATCGGAATTAGAACACCATTATCCGGTAGACCACAATATAACCAACCGTAGGGGCGGGGTTCCCCCGCCCTTTTTTCTCCCCTAGTGAGACGCAAAAAACTCATTCCTTGCGTCTCCACACGTTGTCAGTACTTTTACTTAAAACTAACTTTATATAAAGCGAGAAAATATTGTTGTAATTATTACGTAAGAGATTCCTAAATCATCTTATATTATCATCAGCAGTTACAAAATTTAAATAATGTAAATTTTTTCACTAAGAATTAGACCATACCTGAGACGATCTCAGGTTTCACTGTCACAATTGTTAACTGAATAGTCATTGAAGAATGTTTTAAAATATTAAAGAGTATATCGTAAATATACTTATGTCTCTTAAAGTTCACGAAGTTCTCGCCTACTACCTAGAAAAGTTGTCAGTTAGCCGTCAAAGTCAAGACCAACAACAAGAGCTAACTTGCCTGAGTCAACTAGCAGCTACTTATGAAAGAATATTTAAATTTTCGCAAGCTCTGGAATACCATCACCAGCTTTTTGCCCTATCTCAGCAAATTAGTGCTAAAGATTGGCAAGAAGTCACTTTATACAACATAGGCAATTGTTACCGTCAACTGAGCCAATTTCACGAATCAATGAAGTATTTTGTACAATTGGTGCAAATTACTTATGAGACTGGAAATAGGGTATTGCAAATAGCAGGAATTTGGGGACAGGGAACTAATTACCAAAATTTGGGACAATATCAAGAAGCTATTGAGTGCTTTCAAAATCAGCTTGCTATTAGTTGTGAAATGAATGAGCGCAGTTGGGAGAAAAGTGCCTTGGATTCACTTGGAAATGTTTATCAATTTCTGGGAGATTATCAACAGGCTCTTGATTACGAGCAAAAGGCTTTCTTAATAGCTTGTGAAATGAGAGATATCAAAGCCAAGGGAGATTCACTCTTTAACCTGGGTGGTATTTATCTTCAGCTACAAGATTGGGAATCGGCAATTAAATTTTGTAATCAATCGATTTTGATTGCCAAAGAAACTAATAACAAAAGCCTCAGGATGATTAGCCTTAACACTCTTGGTCAGGCATACAAAGGGCTTGAGCAGTATCAGAAGGCTATGGATTTTTTAACAGAAGCCTTAAATATCTCTTATAAGATTGGCGATCGAAGAGTACAAAGTGCCATTTTGCAAGGATTAAGTGATGTATGCAGTCAAACAAATCAACTTTCACAGGCAATAGAATATAATATAAAATCTTTGCACATTAGTAGACAAATTGGTAATCGATTTGGAGAGGCTGCAGCATTATCTAGAATTGCCAGTACATATCAGCTTGTTGGCAGATCTGATAAAGCTTTAACATACTATAAACAGTCTTTAGCAATTTTGCAAGAAATAGGAGCAAAACAAAGTCAGCAACAGCTATTTTTTAGCATGGGTGGGATATATTATCGCGAACGGCATTATCCGCAAGCAATAGGATTTTTCCAATCTGCTTTACTTCTAGCTCAAGAACTGAAAAATACCTCTGAAGAAGCTAAAGCGGTGCTTGCTCTTGGTGGGACTTTTCACCGATTAAATCGCTATCCAGAAGCTATCTCTTATTACCGTCGAGCTTACAATCTTTACAAAATATTGGGCAATAACAGTCAGGCGCAACAAATGTTGAAGACTATGCACAAATTAGTAGCAAAATTTTAAATGAGCAATTTTGTTCGCACCCATTCCCTGAATTCTCGCATTCTCGCATTCTCACCTTTTTGAGAATCTAGCTGCATGAATTGTGCTAATTCTTTTACAGCAAACGAGCCAAATGCTAAACTGGTTTCCGACTCAATATAACCTGTATCGGTGAAAATATTAACTGTTATGCCATCAGCAAACCGCCAAACCTCTGGCACTTTTAGTTCAGCATAAACAGTCATTTTATCGATTGATGAGTTGGTTACATCGATCTCAATTGCCAAGTCAGGTGGTGGGTCAACCTTGAGGTCAATTTTTAATTTTCCCCGAACAGCAGCTTCATTTTGAATGTAAAAACATTCATCGGCTTCTTTGCCAACAGCCTTGGGTTTTGAACGCCAAGTTGCCGATTTTAAACCCCTAATTTCTAAACCTAGTTCTTCAGAAAGAATTACTATTAGCCTCGCCAGAGTCCAGCTATAGGTTTCGTGTTCTGGTAAAGGTGTCATTAGTTCTAGAGTTCCTTGATAGTAAGTCATGCGTAGCTTTGGATGCTCCGCAAATATATCGAGAAGTTTCTCGTACATTTCCCAACTAATGTCATAAAGGACGAGGTAGGAACCTTCAACTGGTGGTATGATTGGAGTTAGGGTCTGAGTCATGTTTGGCTTAAGTACTCATCTACCTACAAATTTAACTTACCTATCGATTAGACGGACACTAAGCGCTGCTTTGGTTCAGGAATTGAACGTCCTAGATCTTTTGCTGTTGCAATCCACTCTTGCATAACGACTTCTACATTTTGCAGTGCTTCTTGATAAGTTTTGCCATCAGCAGCACAACCCGGTAATTCTGGCACTTCAGCAATAAATGCTTGGTCTTCTTCACTCCAGTAGATACTGATTTCATAACGAAGCATTATTTTGACCTCCTAGCTGGTACTTGAGAAGCACTGCACGGAGTTTTTTAACTTGATAAGGTTTGGCTTTTCCTTGCTTATGTTGTAGGTTTAATATCTCCTCTACGTCTTTTTTGGTAAATATATAATGACTACCACGAGTATGTTCATCAAAACCTAGTTTGTTCAAGAATTGCCACAGTTGAGCAAAAGGGATGTCTGCATCAGATGCTCCCGATAAGATTTTAGACAAGAGTTTGTCTTGTTGACTCACGATTTCTGAATAACATCCTTAGATTATCTATTTCATCCTACCAAAATCAAATTTTCTATTTTTGTAGTAAATAGATAAACAATGTTGGTATCCGTTTTACCACCAGTACTTGTTGGGTGACAAAAGACGCAGGCGGCTTGGTATGGTGCGAAGGGCTATTGGTATGATATGCTCAAAATAATGATGCAAGCAATGCGATCGCGTCCGCTCTCCTAAAATATAAAAAGAATGCTAGACTGCCCTTAAGCGGCATTTGAGGAGATCAGACTATGCCTTCTCCCTTTCCAGGGATGAATCCCTATTTAGCGCATCCAGCACTCTGGTCAGGGGTTCATCATCGATTGATTACCGCTATTGCCAATGATTTAGCTCCCCAAATCCGACCCAAATATATTGTTGCCATCGAGGAACGAGTCTATCAAATGAGCGGGGAGGAGTCACTCCTGATTGGTATTCCTGATGTTGCTGTGCAACGACCGCAAACGACAGCTAACATTACCAAGTCCAATATTACCATCGCTGCTCCGACTGCACAACCGATAGAAGCAACAATTCCCCTGCCAGAGACTTTAACAGAAAGCTATTTAGAAATTCGAGATGTCAAGACAAATGAAGTTATGACAGTTATTGAAGTTCTCTCACCTAAGAATAAGCAATCTGTTGTCGGTCGTCTGCAATACGAAACCAAACGTCAAAATGTCTTGGGCAGTTGCACCCATTTGGTAGAAATTGACCTACTCCGTCAGGGGAAAGCAATGCCCATTTTGAGTCCAGAAATTGAGAGTCATTATCGGATTTTAGTCAGTCGGGGTGACACCCGTCCAAAAGCGAAACTCTATGCATTTAATCTACCGGATAAAATTCCCCAGTTTCCTTTACCTTTACGCTCAGAAGATGTGGAACCCTTAGTCGATTTACAAAGACTAATGCATGAAATCTATGACCAAGGGGGATACGATCTCAGGCTTGATTATAGTCGTGAACCAACACCTGCTTTATCAATGATTGATGCTATTTGGGTTGATAAGTTATTGAAGCAACAAGGATTCAGATGATTAAATTAGGGCTAATATTTTGACGGTGAGCGTACCACCTACTTGATATCGATAATTGCTGATTCGATTTTAGAGTTTAGTTATAGGGCAATACGGTTCAGTTAGGCTTGGACGCGTCATCTAAGATATAAATTGAGTCGGCAGTCCGTTGGCGGGGTTCCCCCGCTTAAAGAAACTGGCGTGGGTTTGTAACCATTAATTACGAATTACGAATTATTCGCTCAGGTTTCATCTTCAGCTAAAGTAATCAGTGCATCATCCAGAGTGAGATTTAACTGCTTATCTAGACTTGGTACTAATTCAATACCAAAATTTTTGTCTTTATCCTGGGATCTGTCGCTCATTTTAACGCCAATACACACTTCTTCGCGATGTTGAGCTGCGAGTACGCAGTCAGCAAAGGTCAGCTTGCCAATCCGTTCGGTTGGGAAGTAAAGTGATATTGGCTTGATATACAGTTCGCTACCCGCCGCTGAGAACAAATTACGATATATTGATATCACCTCAGGTTGCTGGGATACCTGGGCTAAAATTTTAGACACCAATTGATTAGTAAGTAAAAAATCTTTAACACCTGCTTTGATTACCAGGTCAGTGTCTTCTGAATCGATAATCTCTGCAATCAACTCAGTAGTCACTTTGTTTCCAGTTTCAGCAGTATAGTCTCGGAAAACTTGCCGGAGTTCCAACAAGGTAGTGAGAGTCTTTGCATCAATTTCCTCCGCATTTTCACCGCTACCTGCTAAAATTGAGATACTGTCAAATTCATAAGGTTTTAAGGTCACAAGCTGCTCAACCGAATCCACATTAACTGACATAGCCTCCATCTTGAGATTTGGGTAAGCTTTGGCGATCTTGTCAAATTCGGCTTGAACCTCGGGAGTTAAATCCTGTGCCACGAGATTAACCTGTGAACCAACGACAAGGTATTTCGCATATTCTTTTAAAATAATCGGAGCTTTGCTGTTCCAGCCAATAACAAGATATTTTTCAGTTTTTCGCTCTAAGGTTTGCAACCGGTCAGGATAGCTTAGTTCCTGAGGCTGCACTATAGGTTGTGGATAGAATTGAATAGCTGAATCATCTTCTGCAAGGATGACAACTTCATCATTGTCATCTAACTTATAATCTTTGCGTGATTTTAGTGTCAGTGTGCCATCTTTATGACGCACGCCTATTGGCATACCACTGGAGAAATGAAATGGCAATTCACCAAATGTTAAACTGTGCCAGCTGGCATCAGGGCGATAGAAATAGAATTCGTTGCCTTGAAAACCCACTAAGTTTAAATATACTGTCGCTAGTCCGACATTTCGTGAAGTCTGAACTAAAATCCGAGCCAAAATATCTGCCTCATTCAGAGTAGTGACTACTCCAGGAATAAAGTTTTCAGCGAGTCGGCGATATTGTTCTGAATATAATTCTACGACGATTGGCGGTAAGTTTTCTTCCCCATTAGCTGCCACAACTGCCAAGATTGCCTTAAGCAAACGTGCATCAGACAAGGTCTTGACATCAGTTGAATCTGAAGCTTTAGCATCATTCAAAATAACAACAGATTTAGCAAACTTGATGCCGACATTATTTAGGTCACTTGAATTAGTCATTGACCCATTCCGAGTCACCAAACGTGTCGGTTTGATAACGCCTAGGTTATTCCGGAGAAAATCATCCATCTCCTCTTTATTTTCTTGAGAGAGGATAACAACAACTGCGTCCTTTTCTGATTCATTACCCACCACTAACTCTTTAATAATATCTATAACCCTGTCATTAAAACCTAAAATTAAGGTATGGTTTTCTTCTACTATTGGGCTTTTTCCCTTCCGCAGTAAACTAAGTCTTGATTCAAATTCCTGAGTAATGAAAGCGACTAGGCTAGAAAACAACACTAAGCCGACAAAAATCGTAATGACACCAACAAATTTGGTCGCAAAATTGGCATTATCTCCTGTGTCTCTTAGCCCTATAAGTTGGACGAATACATCCCAAGTAAAATCCGAGGAATCTCCGACATTTTGATTTGGGAAAAACCATTCAGCTATGTAACGTGCAATTGTCATAACAACAAAAGCACCAAAAAACAACGAAAGTAAGGCGAAAAATACTGACAATCCCCCCTTCGACATAAAGTTGTCGAAATTATACTGTAAGCGCTTTTGCCACGAGACTCTCTTTTGAGAAGGGCTACTATCGTTTGTAATCAACTTTCTTACCAGCCTCTAAATAATTAGTATGACAGCAGACATTATAATACACAAGTCGGATATAATCTTGAGTCTGTATTAGACATCAAGAGAAATGATGTAGGGGCGAACGGCAGGAGCGCCCCTACATAAAGTTTTAACGAACGCATAATTAATTTTCACTCCATGTCTAATACTCTCCTTCTTTTCTTGGCGACCTTGGCGTCTAGCCTGCCAAAATGCATCAGAATCAAACTCAGCTTTTTATGAATGTGTCGCATTCTGACCCATAGCCGATCCCGTTGGCGAATTAAAAACCTAACCCCCTAACCCCCTTCCCTACTAGGGAAGGGGGAATAATACTCCCCTCTCCTTATAAAAGAGGGGATGTTCGAGAGGTTATTTCAGTAATTCGCCAACAACATCCATAGCTGCGCTGTCTTCACCATTGACTGACATAAGTCAGTTCCCTGACTTGAGGCAACCGTCCGTGTGCAATACTGTACTCAATACAAATAATTTTAAATTTACAAATGTCAATCAAACAACAAATTTTTCTGCTACTCCTACTGTTTATTCCGATTTCCCTTGCAGCTCACGAGCTAGAATGGGGAGAGCTAACTGTATTCCTGACAGCAGGGTTAGCAATCCTACCCCTAGCAGCTTGGATGGGTGCAGCGACAGAAGAAATTGCCGTAGTCGCAGGTCCGACGCTGGGAGGACTATTGAACGCCACCTTTGGCAATGCCACTGAACTGATTATTGCCTTAATTGCTCTCAATGCTGGACTTGTGGATGTAGTCAAAGCCAGTATCACAGGCTCAATTATCAGCAACTTACTCCTCGTCTTGGGCTTTGCGATGCTATTAGGAGGTATCCGCTACAAAGAGCAGACATTTCAACCGTTTGTAGCACGAGTGAATGCTTCCTTAATGAACTTAGCTGTCATTGCCATTCTGCTGCCGACGGCGATGGACTTTACCTCCGGTGGAATTAACATCATCACGATGCAGCGTCTTTCCACTGGCGTAGCTATAGTATTAATTCTTATCTACGCACTGACACTACTATTTTCGATGAAAACCCACTCCTACCTCTATGATGTGGGTTTAGCTGAGCAAGAACAAGCTGAGTTAGCTTTATCAAATCTGGCAGAAGGTGAACCCAGTGTGAACCTGTGGTTATGGATGGGGGTACTGCTGGGAGCTACTTTGTTGGTTGCTGTTGAGTCAGAACTACTGGTAGATTCGCTTTCAGTCGCTACATCCCAACTCGGTCTAACACCACTGTTTACAGGTGTGATCTTAGTACCGATCATTGGTAATGCCGCTGAACACGCCACAGCAGTCACAGTGGCGATGAAAGATAAGATGGATCTTTCGGTTTCCGTAGCTATGGGGTCAAGTTTGCAAATTGCCCTGTTTGTGGCTCCAGTTTTAGTTTTAGCAGGCTGGGTAATGGGGCAGCCAATGGATTTAAATTTTAACCCATTTGAACTGGTGTCGGTAATGGTGGCAGTGTTGATTACCAATTCCATCAGTTCTGATGGTCGGTCGAATTGGCTTGAAGGCACATTGCTCTTGGCAACTTATACAGTTTTGGGATTGGCGTTTTATTTCCATCCGGTGATTGATGGGATTGGTTGAAGACCTGCATCTTTTCTAATTTTTTGATTGACGATTTTCCCGTTGCAAACAGCGCCAGATCCTTTGGCTTCAAAGTCTTAAGATGTCGATGGCGGCAGTTTAGATATAATTAGTTAGTACTATTATACTTCTGAAAAAACGTCGTAGGGAGTATAAATTCTCTTGAGGTGCTGTAATGGCTTCACCGTTTCCGGGAATGAACCCATATTTAGAGAATCCGTTATTTTGGTCAGAAATTCATAATCTGCTGATAGCGGCTATTTTCCGGAAACTGAATCCTCAGTTGCGCCCTAAATACAAAGTGGCGATTGAAAAGCGTATATACCAGACAACTGACGAAGACTCACTTTTAGTAGGTGTTGCCGATGTTGCAGTGCAGAGTACACAAAAAACACCATTACCACAACTTGCAAGTATCGCTAGAATACCATCAGTCGAAGCTGTAACAGTTGATGTTACTATGCCAGAAACTGTCAAGGAAACTTACTTAGAAGTGCGAGATGTGACAACGCAAGAAGTCGTAACTGTGATTGAAATTATTTCTCCAAAAAATAAGCGCTCAGTGGAAGGACGAAATGCATACGTAAAAAAGCGGTTACAGGTGCTAGGGAGTTATACGAATTTAGTTGAAATTGATTTGCTGCGAGATGGTAAGCCAATTCAGCAAGTACAAACAGGAGTTCAAACTGACTATAGAATTTTGGTAAGCCGCGCCTTAAAACGTCCGAAAGCTGATTTATATGCATTTAATTTGCCAAATATGATTCCTTTTTATCCCCTACCTTTACGTGAAATTGATCCGGAACCATTATTAGATATACAAACATTAATTAATGAACTATACGATGAAGGTAATTATGATTTAGTGATTGACTACACTCAAGAACCTGTACCCCCACTGTCACAAGAGAATGCTGCTTGGGTGGATGAAGTTTTAAAACAGAAGGGATTGAGGTAAGTTAATGATTCACATTAGACATCTGGTGGAAATTAATTATGCGTTACCGAGCATCCAAGTAGAACGCCGCGCGTTCATACATTGTTTTTCACCAGATGTCTATTGCGATCGCTGATTGGGCAGACCAACATGCCCTGGACTTCATTAATGTGTACATTCTTCCTGGACGGGGAATTTTAACTATCAATGAGGGACACTTCGATGGTCGTCCAGCCTTGATTACCCGTATCCTCCAAACCAATGACCGTATGCTCGTCGGTAGCGCGAACCTTAGATGGAGAAGCATTGGAGTGGCAATGGGCGGAAGAAGACACAAATCATGCAGATGTGGTGCGTGACCGCCGCCACCACTTGGCTGCCTGCGGTAGCTCAGAACTCGGTTTCAGCCCACGAGACCACACCAGAAACGTTTCTGGCATTTGTGCCTCGACCCCAACCACCAGTACCCCCTATTTGAACTACACTGATAGCATCGCCCAATCCGCAGCGCCCCAAACACACCATGTCTCGTTGGTTCAACACCGCAGGTCCAAGCCAAGCCGACATTCACTATATGCTGTCGCCTACGAGTCGATTGCCAGACTTAGAGCGGCTGATTGAACAACGTAGCTATTTTGTGATTCATGCGCCTCGCCAAACGGGTAAAACTACCGCCATGCTAGCGCTAGCGGAACAATTAACGAAAAGTGGACGCTATACGGCACTCATGGTGTCGGCAGAAGTGGGAAGCCCCTTTAGTCATGACCCAGGCGCAGCAGAATTGGCGATTCTCGGTGCGTGGCGCGATACGATAGCAGACTGGTTACCCCAAGACCTGCAACCCCCAGCTTGGCATCAAGCGGAACCAGGACAGAGGATTCAAGCCAGTCTTCGTGCTTGGGCACAAGCTTCGCCACGACCATTGGTTTTGTTTATAGATGAAATCGACTCTGTTCAAGATCAAGCCCTGATTTCTATTTTGCGGCAGTTACGCGATGGTTATCGCTCCCGCCCCAAAAACTTCCCGTTGTCTGTAGGGTTAATAGGCTTACGCGATGTCCGGGATTACAAAGTAGCTTCAGGGGGCAGTGAGCGATTAAATACGGCAAGTCCGTTTAATATTAAAGTGCGTTCCATAACTTTGAGAGATTTTAATGCTAGCGAAGTGGCAGAACTATACCAACAACATACCTCGGACACGGGACAAGTTTTCACAAGAGAAGCAACGGCAACGGCGTTTGATTTGACTCAAGGACAGCCTTGGTTAGTCAATGCGCTTGCTAAAGAAGTCGTAGAAGAGATGGTGACGGATACAACGGTAGCAATTACACCAGAACATATTTTCCAAGCCAAGGAAGTATTAATAGCACGCCAAGATACTCATCTTGATAGTCTAGCGGAACGTCTGCGAGAGCCGAGGGTAAAGGCAATCATTGAGCCAATGTTAGCAGGGCTTGCTCTAGGAGATACCTCGAATGACGATCGCCAATATTTGATTGACTTGGGACTGTTGCGACGTGACCCAGCTGGGGGACTCATAATTGCAAATCCGATTTACCGCGAGGTGATTCCCCGTGTTTTGGTGCTAGGCACTCAAGATAGTTTACCCCACATCAGTCCCAGTTGGTTAACCAAAAGTGGCGAGATCGATACCGATGCCTTACTACACGCATTTTTAAAATTCTGGCGTCAGCATGGAGAACCGTTGCTAGGTAGCGCCGCATACCATGAGATAGCACCCCATCTAGTGCTAATGGCGTTTTTGCATCGCGTAGTTAATGGTGGTGGAACTCTGGAGCGCGAATATGCCATTGGACGCGATCGCATGGATTTATGTCTCAGATATGGAAATGTCACATTAGGGATTGAGTTAAAAGCTTGGCGCGATAAAAAACGAGACCCACTTGAAGATGGTCTTGAACAGTTAGATTCTTATTTGGCGCGGTTGGGAGTAAATTTTGGTTGGTTAATCATTTTTGACCGACGCCAAAAGGCGCTACCAATCGAAGAACGCTTGACGACTCAAGTTACAACTACAAAAAACGCGTGTTCTGTTACCGTTGTGCGTGCATAGGCAATACGGTTCCTATAATGGAAAATCCAGACCCATACTTAACTATTTCTGTCAATGCGTAAGTCCTAATATTTTTAAAACCTACTTTTCCTACTTTTATCTTTTCTATAAAAAATAAACTATTACATACATTTAAAATTTATGTAATACCAATTCTTTGTAACGGTTTTTAAATAACTCATATCATATTTATATCAAGGAATATTCCCAAGGTTAAACAATGTTAATGTTGCTTTTCTATGTCGGGGACAACCTTTATGCCCTTGATTGTTCTCAGGTCGCTGAAATTATCCCCAGAGTCATGCTCAGAAAGGTACACCACGTTCCTGAGTATGTTGCAGGTTTATTCAACTATCGAGGTGCGATCGTGCCCGTCATTGATATCTGCCATTTAATTCAAAGCAAGCCCAGTCGGGACTACTTGAGTACGCGGATCATTATGGTCAATTACGTAGATAAAGACCACACCAAACGCTACCTCGGTTTGATGGCGGAACGAGTCACAGAGACTTTAAATAAACCAAACACCGAACTGGTGAATCCGGGAACGCAATTAGATGAAGCTTCTTATTTAGGAGAAATGATTATGGACGATCGGCGGATGATCCAACTGATCCGCTTAGAGAATTTGCTATCGGATTCGCAACACAAGCGCCTATTAGCAGGGGAATACTAATGCTAACGACACAGGCAACAATTGAGGCACTGCTAAAAGAGAAAATTGGTTTGGCGGCTAGCACCATTGGTCACAAGATTGCTAGAGCCGTTGAAAAGCGGCGCTTAGCCTGTGATTTGCCCGATTTACAAACATATCTGCGGCGATTGCAAACATCAAAAGCGGAACTTGAAGATCTGATTGAACTTGTGGTTGTCCCAGAGACTTGGTTTTTTCGCGATCGCAAGCCGTTTACTTTCTTGGAAAATTACGTTAAATCTGAGTGGCTGCCAAACCGGAATAATGGCATCCTACGTCTGTTAAGTATCCCCTGTTCTACTGGAGAAGAGCCTTACTCGCTTGCCATGCTCCTGCTGAATGCAGGTTTGACTCCAGATAAGTTTCGCATAGATGCTGTTGATATCAGCAAAAAAGCACTACTCTAGGAGACTGCGATCGCTGCCTTCTGGCATAATAGCCGTAAAGCTGACCAAAATTGCCATCAAAAGGATAAACGCCAAACACACCAATCCCCGATTAATTATATGGTAGATGCCTATTTAAAGGTAGGAAAAGTGAGGTAAAAAACTTTTACAAGAATAAAGCAATCTTGGCAGGGCTATAATAATGCCAAGATTGCTGAAGAACTGTCAAGACAGTCAAAACGTTTGTGTTGCAAGCTATCCACGCTCACACGCCAAAAAATGCTGTTTAGAACAAGAGGAAATTAACAATAATGGATAGACGAACCTTACTGAAACTCTTTGGATTTGGGGCGCTGGAAACTTCGTTCGCTGTCAGTTTCCCATCAAGGGTGTCTGCTGCGACTGGACACGAAGTTCACTGGGGCTATATCGGAGAAAGCGGCGTAGAGAATTGGGGGAACCTGTCTCCCGAATTTCAACTGTGCAAAACGGGAATCCAGCAATCGCCAATTGATTTGCACCTTACGGTCGCAGCCCAACTGTCACCGATTGAAATTGATTATCAGGAGAGTCCGCTACGCATCGTCAATAACGGTCATACCATCCAAGTGAACTATTCACAGGGAAGCTCAATTAAGCTGGATGGTCAGACGTATAACCTGGTGCAATTTCACTTCCACGACCCCAGTGAACACACCATTGATCAAAAACCATTTGACATGGAACTGCATCTGGTGCATCGCAGCGAGGCTGGTGGATTAGCGGTGATTGGAGTGTTAATGAAGCAGGGACAACACAATGCTGCCCTGCAACCGATCTGGGACGCATTCCCAGAACGCAACGAACCGGAGCAAGTCGTGAAGACAGTGAAGGTAAATGCAGAGCAATTTTTACCACTAGAGCGAAAGGTTTACCGCTACTTTGGCTCTCTGACGACGCCACCCTGCTCCCAAGGAGTGAACTGGATTGTGATGCAGCAGCCAATTGAAATCTCACAAAATCAGATCCAGCAATTTGCCAAGTTAATATCCATTGATGCCAGACCTGTGCAACCGCTAAACAATCGCTTTGTGTTGCGTTCGAGTTGAAGACCTAAAAAACAATAGCCGATTTTTAAGAAGCAAGTCGGGGTAGTTGAAACAGAATAGACTGCAACGCTGTGTAAGTATCGAATTAGAAAACCACGAAAACTTTTGGAATATCAACTTACATCTTGCACCTGGGTGAAAAACCGGGTTTCTTGAGAATGACTAATGGTCAAACCCTTGATTTAAGGTTGAGAAACCCGGTTTTTTTGGTCTTGTTGAGAATGGTGCAAGATATGAGTCAAGCAACCTTTAAGCTGGCTGATTGCGATCGGTGGACTCTGGATAGTGCAGCTAATTCTCTCCGAAAATTTTAGCCCAGAATTGAACTCTAAAGTAGAAGGTATTCTCAGGTTTGGTGCGATCGCTACTGGAGCCTTTATTGTTTACCGTGCCGCTCCTGTGTTGGGAGAATTGCTGAAACAATGGACACTCAAAAGTGAAACCGAGCTAGACGATTTGCTCGTGCCGTATCTGCCGAAGTTGTTTCAGGTGCTCGCGATCGCGATTATCTTGCTTAAAGGGAGTGAGATATTTTTGGGTGCATCGGCTGGGGCACTCATCGGTCTGCTTGGTGGAGCGGGTGTTGCCATAGGTTTGTTATTGAAAGACCTGTTCTATGACTTGTGTTGTACCGTCATCATCTACGTAGATAACCTGTTTCGACCCGGCGACCAAGTGACGATGCATGGAGTAGAGGGTCTAATTAAGGTGGAACATGTTGGACTGAGAAGTACAACGCTGCGAATACTGAGCAGAAACACTATCCAAAAAGTGCCCAATTCTAAAATGATTAATGGCGTCGTTGAAAATTGGTTCCAATCGTTCGGGAATGATAATTCAATAGGTATCAACTTCACCCTAAAAATTGATGGTATTTCTGCTGAACAAACCGAAAAAATTTGTGTTGCTCTTCGCGAAATTCCCAAGTCAATTGATATCTTGACTGAAAAGTTTTCTATTTACTTTAGCGAAATAAATCAAAATTCTCGCATCATTAAAATTCGGGTTTTTGCTAATACTAATGGTAATCCTCGATTATACTCTGATACCATCGAAAAACTCAACCTAGCGATACTGACTCTACTGGAGAAAGAGCAGATTAATCTATTCACCTATTATCCGGTGCAACTCCAAACCAACCTTGGAGAAACTCAAAATAACCTGGAACAGATAAAAAATTGACGAACTTCGTTAACAGAGGTTGTAAGGTTATTAGCCCTCTCCAGGTGCTTCTGTCCCAAGTTTGAGCGGTACGCAGAAGAAACCCAGTGCTGCCCAAAAAACCGCATACTTCAATTTTAGTTACAATATAGATCCACTTCAACACACAAGGAGATTTCTGATGTCACTGATGACAGTAAAAGACTTGGAAAACTTACAAGCAACTCTGTCCGAAGCCGGACATGATTACCAACTAGAACTCGAAAATGGTAAAATTATCGTTATGGGACCATCAGACATTGTATCTAGCGAAATTGGAGCTTTGCTGATTCGGTTATTGGGTAACTGGGTTTATCCTCGTCGTTTGGGACGCTTGTTTGACTCCGCAGGCGGTTTCATCATGCCAGATACAAACCTCAAAGCACCCGATGTCTCCTTTGTTCGCGCCGGACGCCTTCTCCAAAGTCCTCGTTACTTTGGACAACTTGTACCAGATTTAGTAGTCGAAATTAAATCTCAAAGCGACAGAATAAACCCCTTAGAAAAAAAGCTGAAAAACTTCCTAGAATTAGGAGCCGTTGTCGGAATTCTCATTGACCCTGATGAATCAACCGTAACCGTTTATCGACCCACAGGTTTTACAATCGTGTTAAGTAATGAACAGACCTTAACCATTCCAGAACTTTTCCCCGGTTGGGAATTGCCTATTTCTGAATTGTGGCCTCCTATCTTTACCGAGTCAGAAACACAAATTTAGTCAGAACTGAGCAGAGCGCTCTCTCCCTCTCTTTCTTCAACCAACCAGGAAAGCGATCGCCCTTCAACAGATCGTTGAACCCAAGACCTCGCTATATACCCACAGACTTGCTACTCTTCGTCGTCACAACCATGGCAAAGGTAGCAGAGCAAATAAATATTCTGTCTCTGAATGCTGCGATTGAAGCCGCAATCAGCTTGCGCGATCGTGTATCCAAATTTCAAGTCAACGCGCTTTGAGGTGTCACTCCCAATACAGTTCGCATAAGACTTGATCCCCCCTAACCCACGCCAGTCGCCCGGGAAACACTCGTGGGGTGCGCTTACGCTCCCCTTAAAAAGGGGGCAATTTAGCCAATAAGGTTCGCTTAAAGGTAGGTGGGAGTCAGAGAAACCCGGTTTCGTAAAAGTTACCGGGTTTTGGTCGGCTGGTGCTTATCCGAACCGTATTGGGTATAACACCTAATAAAGCATAACTGATATCTTGCACCATTCTCAACAAGACCTAAAAAACCGGGTTTCTCAACCAAAGATTAAGGGTTTGACCATTAGTCATTCTCAAGAAACCCGGTTTTTCACCCAGGTGCAAGATGTGAGATAAGATACTTCTTTTCGCTCTATGCAAGCCTTAAGATAGATTAAACTGAAAAAAATTTGGGTTACGAGCAATGTCATATAGTGATTTTAAAGATTTAGATAGCCTAAACCCTTTGGGGATTACAATGATTGAATCAGTGCAAAATTTAATAGCTTCCGAACCGATTGAACCGAGCTTATTTCTTATTGAAGCATTGAAAAGATTCGTACCTCTAGCAACTGCTATTAATACAGAAAAAGCACGCTCGGAATATATAATTGCTCCAATTCTAAGTGAAATTGCGTTCCTTAATTCTCAGGTGAGTTTATTTTCGGGACGTAATTTTAATGTGGACGCAAGCAGAGGATTAACAGGATTTTGTGATTTTATTCTCACTCGCAATCCAGATAAACTAGTGATTAAAGCACCAGTAGTAGTTATTGTAGAAGCCAAAAATGAGAATATTAATGATGGACTTGCACAGTGTATCGCCGAAATGTTTGCAGCACAAATAATCAATCAAAAAAATCAGGAAGAAAATATCAAAACTGTTTATGGTACTGTAACAACGGGACAAGTATGGAGATTTCTTTCAATAGACAAAACTCAGCTTGTAAAAGTTGACCTTAATGAACGTTATTTAACACCTATCAATGAGCTACTGGGAATTCTTGTCGCCTTGATGAAGCAGTAACATTTGAGAATTTAGTTGCAACGCTTGATTTTGAATTTCTTGAAGTGTCACGACTGTTGTCCTATATCAATGGACTTTTTACCTACTCAAGACTTATGATAGCTTAAAAAGCATACTAAATGTCCAAATTACCAACTGCTGTTAGGTCAGCTAGACGGAGAATTTCTCTGGCGACTGCGGATTTCGGTATCAGTATCTTGACTTTTCCCAAACCACAAGGAAAGACACGCCATCGCATCAAGGTTTCCTGCATCATTGCCTAGGAACATGAAGTTGATTAAATCTTGCTGGAGTTGTTGCTCGTTATCCTTATTAGACATCTCCGAAAAACAATGTATGAACGCACGGCGTTCTACAAAACTTGTAAACAACGCACAATTAATTTCTGAAGATGTCTATTGATATTTAAGCGATCTCCACAAACACGCCACTGCGTGCAAACTCTTCTTCCTCTGGGGTGAAGTATGGAGCTTTATCCACAAGGTCAGGCTCAAAGTAGTATGTGTCCTGTAGGAATTGTGCACTGATGACAGCCGACTCCAAATCCTTGATCTGATCTTGTGCAACCATGCATGCTTCCTTGATGCCTTCCTGGTCGCCCTTCTCCATCAGCTTTTGCAATGTTGTTCTCACCCCTGCCAGACGTGCCGCTGCTCTGAGGATGCCATAGAGGCGATAAATGCAGTCGGTGGCAATGCTGATTTGTTTGAGTGCTTTGGCGCGTACCAACTCAGAGTCAAGACTAGGCCAATAACGGGTGGTATAAAATGCTTTCTCATCCTTGTGATACCACTCCTCGGAGCGAGCAATGGATGAAGAGACAGTGTTATGCAGCTTCCAGAAGAATAAGCGAAGAGAGTAACCATCCACCACAGTCGATAGCTTTGCATCTACTGATACCTTAAAGTCAGTAAGGTTTAGGTCACGCCCAAGCACAAGATACTCCACAGGGTACATTTCCACCTCCTTGTTCTGCACGACGTACATGTTAAGGTGGTGGCGGCAGTAGGGGCAGGGGTACATGGTGGCAAACAGTAGGAAGAAGTCTTTAAATACTGCCACCAAAGCTTTCTGCTGTGAAGCTGTTTTAGTACATACAATCTCAGCAGTGGTGTGGAAGAAGCGCCATACAGCAGGACCAAGGTAGTATGGGAAGCTGACGCGCATACTCGCATCCTTCACCTCACTCCGGCTCACGTACACATCAATAAATGTCACATACTGTGAGAGTAGACCTGACTCACGCCCAAACTCCTGCCGTTCACGCCGTTTCTGCACCCCATTGAGGTAGTAGTGTGTGAGGCGCCATGCCTGCTTGAGCATTAGCTTTTGTTTTGGGGTGCAGCGAGGAAAGTCCTCTGCAATATCCGCTCCATAGCGGTTAAACTCCCCTGCCTCCTTGGTAGACTTGTACCACTTGTCCAAAGCCGCCTCGTCAGGTACTGTGTTGCTCTGGATGTCTGCTGTAGTACTCACACTGAACGCAGCCAACAGCTTCGGCATGAAATCCTCATACCAATATGCCACCGGCATCATCGCACCATCCACACACTCTGATGCATTCGAGAGGATGACACGGTTCCACTTCTGAAGGTACTCAAGAGGGGAACCCTCTGATTTGGCTGCTGGTGGAGCGAGATCCTCATTCAAATCCATTTTCCTCAACCGATTAAGTTCGTTGAGCGCAAGTACACCCTCTGCGACGTCACGCAAGTTGAGACTCTTCTTCTTCATTGTGATCGCAAACTCGACTCCCGCAGCAAACTTCTCCTTAACAGTGGCTGACTTACCACGCGCCGCCAACATCGCTTTTTCTTCTGCCAACATTTCAGGTGTCTTTTCCACTGTCTTCCAGTTCTGAATGCGCGACTCTAGTCGGGCATACTCATCGGCGATCGATTCCACCACTGCATCCAATACGGGGTGGCAAGTCTCGGACACCACACCTAACCCCTTGTACAATTCAATTGCCGTCTTCACAAACTGCACAAAGTCAGTGATTCTGTATGGCAGGTGTCTCACACGCAAGTGGGTTTCGTGGTTGGCACAAAAACTCTCCCGGAAGCAGCGGTAGGCTGCTCCCTGAATCAGCCGGAACATACCAATCTGCATTTGCAGGAGGGACGTACCGCGCTTGCGCTCACTCTGTGGGTGTCGAGAGAGTTCTTCTTTCAGCAGCGCCACCTCCCGATCCATAACGGTAGGTGATTCCTGTGGAGTGGACTCAGTGGCGGCTATGTCCTTAGAAGTTGCGGTTGTCTTTAGGGTACTGGTGGGGAGAATTGGTGAGTCTTTATAGCCTGTTGTTGTCTCTGACTCATCCGGCATCAGCTGACAGAACTCCTCAAAGTCAATAGAGGCATCTCCATCGTGATCAACCTCTTTGATGATCTCATCAAGTTCTTCATCCGTCAGCCCAAACTGGCTCATCACACTGCGCATCTCGTTGGCGGTGATCTGACCACTACCGTCCCGATCAAACACACTGAATGCCAACTTGAGACGACTCTTGCGGTCTCCTTGCTGGGAAACCATCAACGCTTTGAACTCGTCAAAATCGATAGTACCCGACAAGTCAACGTCCACTTCTTTGATCAGGTCGCGCAGATCAGTGTCGTTAGGACTCTGTCCCAGTGAACGCATCACCTGCCCCAGTTCCTCTACTGAGATGGCATCGTTGCCATCCTCATCAAACACTTTGAACGTTTCCCACAGCTTCTCCACTTCCTCATCAGTAATTGCCGTTTTTTCAAACTCCATCAAAGACATATCTTTACACCTTAATATATTTATGTAACGTTAAATAATGTACTACAAATTTTTCAACCTTTATAACATTTTCACATATGGCAAGTCTAAATGATTCGTGAAAAGGGAGAAATCGGGTTTCTTGCCGTTTAAATTTTTACCTATTTAATAGTATTGCTATATAAAAATCAAATGAATGAAAATAGATATCCTGAATATGCTAAAGAAGAAAAAATATAAAAATTTCTACCAATTGGCATTTTGTATAGAATACAACATTTTGTCAGGGCGAACACCCATTCGCTCCCAATACTGCTCGGTTAAGGATAGTTGAGATGCCAGAAACCCGGTTTCTTTGAGAAACCGGGTTTCTAATTTTTGCTTAACCGAGCAGTATTGCATTCGCTCCTACTTGTTTGCGATCGCATCAATTGTTTGATCAACAACTGTTGACCATAAAATTATTGATAAAAGTATCATAGATCGTTAATGCTGCTGTGTAACCTTCACACTTGCACTTTTAGAAAGTAAAATTAAAACAGTTATGTCGTGACACACAGCATCTATGCAGCGAACTATTGATTTGCCTGATGAACTGGCACAATCCTTAGATGCCTATCTGAGGGAACATCCTAATGAAACCATCTCTAGCTTAATTCAAGCAGCATTGACAATAAAATTGGCGTTGCTGAATCTAGATATGAATTGCTCACGCAAAGGCAAGGCAGTGCGTTGCGGAGCCAGCGCTGCAGGCGGGTTTCCCGCCGTAGGCGACTGGCGTTGAGGTTCCCTCCGTTGTAGCAACTGCCGCGCAAAGACGCAAAGGGACTTTGAACAGTTCATATGTCAATTCAGCAACGCCATAAAATTCTTATCAATACCTCCAAAAAATGAAAAAAATAAATGATAATGATAATCGAGTGGAGGGGGGCGATCGTCAACATAATTCGTAATTTTGAGGCAAATCTGAAGACGGGTTTCCCGTCGCTTTCCTACCGCCGAACCCGAAGGGTTACCCCATGGAAAAATCAGTTCGCATGAGACAATGTCAGAAAAAAGCAGATTCTTGTTGTTCTAGATGCGGGTTCCTTACAGCAGTTTTTAATTGAACCCGTGCCATGTTGTCAGGGCGCACCAGACCGCGCCCCTACATGGGTAATGTAAACCAAAAAGTTGCCCCTGCTTGCGGGGCACTTGTCACACCAATTTCGCCACCGTGAGCAGTAATAATTTGCTTGCACAGATATAAACCCAATCCTAAACTCACAGAATTGCGAACGTTGGTACCACGAAAGTAAAGGTCAAACAGCCGATTGCATTGTTGTTGACTCATCCCCACACCGTTATCAGCAACAGAGCAATAAATCTGCTCACCCTCAACAGTGGCGTTGACAGTGATGCTCAAACCTGGGGGATTATGTTTGACAGCATTAACAATTAAGTTGGAGAATACTCGCCATAGTTGCGTAGGATCGGCATTGACTGACGGTACATTTGCTGAAACTAAATTTGTCAGAGTTGCTTGATTTTCCGTCAGCATTGGTTCCAAATCAGCGATCGCCGCTTCCACCACTGAGTACAATTGCACTTTTTGGCGTTGCAAGACAACGCCTTGCACTTCGTTGACATGAGCTTCCATCAACGAGTTAATCAAGTTAAGTTGGCGATCGCTACTTTGTACCATCCGCTCTAAAATCGAACGAGGAACTGGAATGAGGGATGAGGGGGATGAGGAAGATGAGGGGGATGAGGAAGATGATATTACTCCCCTATCTCC
>CAXTSI010000080.1:0-23092 GCA_964246695.1 uncultured bacterium | reverse complement strand
CTCCCCCTACTCCCCTTGCTTCAAAAATAATCTCCGCTCCCGGTAGACAGCGTTTTCCTGGCTTGACTAAGGCTAACCAACAGTTATGCTGTCGTTCTTCCAAAAGTAACACTTCTATCTCTGCACCAGTGGACTTACGACCATACAGTCGCGCTGGAATGACCTGTGTATTATTCATTACCAGTAAATCTCCTGGTTGCAGTAGCTCTGGTAAGTCATGGAAGATATAATGTTGTTCAGCTGCTGCTGCTGCACTTGTACTGGTATAATTTACTACCAGTAGCTTGGAGCTATCTCTGGGAACTGCTGGGTTTTGGGCAATGAGTTCTTGAGGTAATTCATAGTCATACCCAGCTAAAGAACAATCTAATTCAAAGTCTTCCATCCTAGGGTTAGATATTGCGTTCAAATTGGCTTTCCTGAAAACTTAGTGGTTTCAGATCTCCTTTATACTGAACTTTAATGCTTCACCGCTAAATTTCAGACCTAGACTTGAACGTTAGGTAACACGTAAATACTAATATGAAAATTGGGTAAACCCCCCCACTTAAAAACGGGGGCTTTTACCCTAGCGGTTAGTGTGGTCTATCTACCAATAATAGAGATGTAGGATTGGCTTTGATCCCAAACACCGAAATGGAATACTTGTACTACCTGGCAAATGCCAGTCTAACCCTGAGGGTTATTGAATTCTTGCACGCCCGACCCCGGATACCTGTTTCGTTCGTCACCGTAATTCATCAGATTGATGGTTGGGTGGTGAGGATCAAACTCAGGGGTCACGTCTCAGCCCAAGAAGATGGGGACTTTAATGCTTTTTTAAATGAATTAGGAATTAGCTTCGAGCCACCAATGCGGGTTCAGATGGCACTTTGGAGTTTGGAAGCAGGTCAGTGTCCTGTAGACGTGATGCGTCGTTACCAAGTAGCGATAGTGTCTCATGGAAGCCCAGAGAGAGAGGAAATCGAGGCTTTCCGTCAACAGTTTGTCAGAGGATTAGGCTACTGTCCAGAAACACTGGCGTGATAGTATTCAGTTTTAACGCTGCTAAAATAAATGAATAATTACTAATGGGTAGTGATTAAGTCAAAAGCCACTACCCGTTAAGTATTGAAGAGTCAAAAGCTGCTGGAATGTATTCTTGCAGCGTTAATTTATATCCGGAGGCTGATGCACAGGCTAGAGCTTCCTGGTTAACTGTAACCGCAGCCAGATCTGGTGATAGTGTTTGATATTGGACAATAGCAACATCAAAACGGCAGGTGTAATCTGCCTTCTGGGGATAACGAGCTAAAAATATCTCCGCTGTCCGCCAAAGTTTCGTTTGCTTTTTGAGGGCGATCGCACTTCTTCCCCCAGCATCCCAATTCTCTTGGCTGCGAGTTTTGACTTCCACAAATGCCAATAGTTGTGAGTATTGGGTTTTCCCCTGCGACCCACTGTGTTGGGCAATAATATCAATTTCTCCCAATCTGCAACGCCATCGACGGTGCAGAATTGCCCATCCTTTTGATTGTAACCATTGGGCAACCAAGTCTTCTCCTCTGACACCTATATCATGATAATTATATAAAGGATGTATTGCCATAGGCTAAAAATAAGATGAATTCTAAATTTAACAATCCACTTTGGACTAGTATACTCAATGTATTGCTTGTTCTCGTATTTTGCATGGCACTTGTAGGTGAGGCTCCACAAGCTTTGGCACTCGATTACAACGGAGAAATTTTGCTTGGGGCTGATTTCTCAAGACGTGACTTAACAGACTCCAACTTTACCAGAGCCAATCTCCGTAGTAGCAACTTTAGCTACGCAAATTTACGTGGTGTTAGTTTCTTTGCAGCCAATTTAGAGTCAGCTTGTTTAGAGGGGGCTGACCTTACAAATGCCACATTAGGCTCAACTCGTTTGATCAAAGCAAATTTGACAAATGCGGTGTTAGAGGGTGCGTTTGCTGCTAATGCCAAGTTTGATGGTGCGATCGTTGACGGAGCTGATTTTACTGATGTGCTGCTGCGTCAGGATGAGCAAAACAAATTGTGTAAGGTTGCTCAAGGCACTAATCCCACTACGGGACGGGCTACACGTGATACTTTGTTTTGTCCGTAGTTTTTCGTAGGGGCATGGCTCTAATAATTAATAAGATTTATGAAAGTTGTACCGTGTTGAGGTATTCTCGTGTTAACACTCGTGGTCAGTCTTTTGAGATAGTTGATTGTAATACAGTATTGTCAAGCGCGATCGCCAATCTCAAAGTTGCTATTGCAGAAAGTGGCGCCCTTGTCACCCACGATACTTACAAAATTCTGACTGCTAGTGATGGCATTGAGGCGATCGCGCTCTATGCCCAACACAAGGATAAAATCAAAGTTGTGCTGATGGATATGATGCTACCCAAGCTGGATGGTTTAACTGCCATCCGTACCATCCAAAAAATCAACCCACAGGTAAAAATTATTGCCACTAGCGGACTCATGTCCAGTAGTAAGCTAGCGTTAGCAGCTTGTGATGGTGTCAAAACATTTTTGTCAAAGCCTTATACCGTCAAGGAATTATTGCACACTTTACAGATGGTTTTGTCTTGAAATAGTCCGTGCGTAGGGGCGGGGTTCCCCCGCCCGTCCAGGAGTCGGGGTATTAGTACTATTCATAAAACCTCTTCTCCTGACGGGTAGTTTCCCAAAATATGTTATTCTAACTCTTGAAGCTCAATACCCAGAGCTTCTAACTGCTCAGGAGAAAGCGATCGCAGCTTTTCGGTCAACTTGACTAGCTTCTTTTGTTCTTGTTCTGTATCTGTTAGCATCCAATTGCCCTCTGAATCGTACCAGCGCAACCATTGGCGAGTAATGCCTTCAAACTCTCCAAGCCACACACCTAATCCCAACTTCAACTCAGGAATCCAAAAGCGAGGATTGTCAGAGTCTATGATTTGCTCTTGGTAGTGTCCGCCTTCTAGTTGGAACCCACGCAAACGATTCGTATAGCGACTAAATACTGCATAGTAGGGCACTCGTAAGATGCGCTCATAAACATCCCATTTTTTGGGAGGAGTTTCTTTCACACCTTGCCCATTGTTCTGCTCAGATTCAGAACTAGTTATGCTTAAAGCATCAGTTGTTGTTTCAGCAACCATTGGTTCTAACTCTGCATAATCGCCCAAATCTTCTTTCTGAGTACCTGGTGAAAGTAGTTCAATCACCACAAAGGGATTCACTCCTTCTTGCCAAATGACGTAACTAGAGCGCAAGTCGGTTTCTTCATATAAACGCGGTACATCCAACACTAAGAACCAATCCGGACGTTTGTGCCATAGAGGATGACGTACATCATAGTAGAGATTGAGGTCTGTGCCAGTGAAAATACGGTCACTTGTGTAGTCTATTAATCGTAGTGTGCGACTCAGCAACTGGGGTTGCAGGTTGTGAAATTCATCAGGCAAACCAGGTTCCTCCGGGTCTTCACTTGGTAAATCATACATCGTGGGCAGCGTCAGTTTTGGAGGAAGAGGCGGATCTGTCTGTGGTATGGAGGGGCTAGTTGGCTGCATGGAAACACATAATGGTAACCTATTTCTTGATTATGCCTGACCATTTTTTGAATTCAAAATTCAAAATTCAAAATTAAAAATTTAAGAAATAATTTTGAATTGCGGGCGTTGGGTACAGGTGACCCTGTTTTTAACCATGGAAAACATTCATAAGCAGCATCCTTGATTTAGGTTCCCCTGGATGGGCGTTCCGTTTAATTTTTAATTTTTAATTTTTAATTTGAGCGAAGCGATTGACAACCCAGATTATTGAATTCCGCTCCACTCTCGCATCCCTAAGCCTACTTCATCAACGATAAAGAACCCCCTTTTCTGGATCGATGCTCAGCCCAGTCATAGCATCAGTGCAATGGCAGATTTCCATCTGTTCAGCCGTCAAGCGCTGGTATTGAAAATCATCCGAAGAAATCAGAACATAACCACGTACTTCTTTGTACGGAATCCGAATACAACGACCATCGTCGTTGATTTGTTCGTAGAATAAAGGCAAGAAAGTGCGCAACGTCAGTCCGTAACGCCCTGGATGAACAAGTTTCGCTGTCATTAACTTTTTGTGACCAAGTTCGTACCCCCAGGTAACATTACCGCTTTTGTCTTTGTGAATGTCAATTTCAAACTGCATGCGATCGGAAACAATCGTCAAGATGCCGCTGTTTCCTTGATGAACATGAGATTCTATCTCTGCAAATAATGCCTTCAATTCACTTGTATCTCGACGTGCCATAATAATCCTTTTTTTCTAATTCTGCCAGATCCCTCGCCAAGCGCGCTTCTTTTTTCAAGCATCGAGAACACATCGTCGTGAAATATAGCATCCTTTTGAGCTTTGAGCATAGCTCGGTTGGCTGCCTCCACTGCCCAAAGTCGATGGAGGTAAGCATTCAGCCTTCAGCTATCAGCCTGCTGAGTTGTGAGAGATAGAGTTTTGTCACCTATATTTACATCCAGTTAGCAATCGGCTTACTACCTTAGTCATCGTCAGCAAATTGATAGCTACTTAGAGCAACGTCACCGAAAATCTCAGCAACAACGCAGTGAATTTGTTCAGCAGTATAACTTGGCTAATCTTAGGCAGCGCTTGCTTGATCGTTTTAGCCTCAAGGAGAACTAACAGAAGCGTGCGTTTACTAAGTGTCTAAACTCCAGTTATTGACTTATCCAACTGGGACAGAAAGGAATTGGCAAAGATGGCAGCTTGGGTGCGATCGCGTCGATTTATCCGACTGAGAATACTCGTGACGTGATTTTTCACTGTTCTTTCAGCAATATATAGAGACTCTGCAATTTCTCGATTGCTAGCACCTGCAGCAATCAAACGCAAAACTTCTATTTCTCTGGGGGTAAGTTCGGCAAACCCTGGTGGGGGATTTAGGGGTTTTGGCGTTGTCGGGGGTGGTAAATGAGAAAAGACTTTCTCAAATAACCCTGGTCCTAGTTGAGTGTACCCTTGATTAACCGACCGGATAGCATTTGCCAACGGTTCCAAAGGTGTATCTTTTAACAAATAACCTCTCGCGCCAAATCGCATTGCTTGTGAGACATATTCATCATCATCAAAAGTCGTTAATACTAACACTTTCACCGCAGAAAACTGCTGACAAATCACCTGAGTTGCTGCGATCCCATCCATTACGGGCATCCGGACATCCATTAATACCAAATCTGGTTGCAGAGACGTTTCATGAAAAGTCTCTACATAGGCGATCGCACTTTCACCATTTTCTGCCTCGCCAACAATCTGAAAGTCGGGCTTTAACTCCAACAAACTTTTTAAGCCCTGACGAATAATGATTTGGTCATCTACCAATAACAAGCGAATCATTGCACTAACCTCGATAAGGGAATCTAGCGATAATTTGGCAACCAGCTTTGGGCTTACTGATGATGTGAAATTGACCTCCTAAAGCCAGCGTTCGTTCTCGCATTCCTTGAATGCCAAATCCTGTCGTGTTCTGGTTGGGGTTGAAACCTTTGCCGTTGTCATAAAGCTCCAAATAGAGGTAATCATCAGTTACTTGCAAGTTAATTTTGACCTGAGTGGCAGTGCTATGCTTAGAAATATTTGTCAGGGCTTCTTGAACAATCCGGTAAATTGTCGTGCCAATTTCAGCAGATAATGATTGGGGCAGGCTGAGAGTGCAGTCTGGAAAAATGTCAGTGCAACGCTGAAAATCTGCAAGTAACAGGGCGATCGCAGACTCTAAAGATTTTTCTTGCAAAGGATTATAACGCAGAGTCGCGACAGATTGGCGCACCTCTTTTAACGCATTGCTACCAAGTTGTTGAGCTTCCAGCAAGAAGGTTCTAGCTTTATCAATATTAGATGACAGAAACACTAAAGCGTTCTCTAACTGGATACTTTGAGCCGTAAGCAAGTGTCCTAAAGCATCGTGAATTTCACGGGCAATGCGGTTGCGTTCTTGTAACTTCGCCTGGTTTTCGATGCGGAGGGCGTATTGACGGAGTTGTTGATGGGCAATATCTAATTTCTCCCGACTCTGCCGTTCTACCAGCAGAGCATTTACTAGCAACAACACAAAAACTAGCACCAAGCCAAACAGCAACGTTAAATTTAACGTTATATTCCAGACAAACTCTCTAAAGTCTTGGTCTGTCATCGGTTGCAGTCCGGTTCTAGGTGCTTTCACAAAATAAATCTGCCGCAACGGAAGCAACGAGGTGAAAACAAAGGATATAAATGCCATACTTGCCACTAGCAAGCGTCCAGTGAGTTTAAATATCAGGCAACTGCGAATGACTAAAATTAATAGCAGTGGTGGCGGAAAACCAATTCCTTGACCATTCATCACATTTGCCAACAAAATCAATCCAAATGCCAACCCTATGTAAAGTAATTTTGACAACAGGTTGACTTTTGGCAACCGTAGACCCATCGCACTAAAGCAGGCGATGGTCAAAAACAACAGCAATGGATGTCGGGGAGTGACTGGGTTTATAATAAACTCCGGGTGCGGAAAATCCGCAATAGGAGATAACACAAGCAGGGTAATCCCCAAGAGAATCCACTCTAGGTAAAGCAGTAAGCGAAACGTGTGAGTTTGGAGTTGAACCAGGCGATTCACGGCAGCAAATGTGAGTAGTAGAGCATTTTATATCTATTTAAGGTAAGTTGCACTCTTTTTATAGTTATGGCTGGTAACGGCTAATGGAAGATTAGCAATTAGCAATTAGCAATTAGCAATTACCCCATGAAAGTGAATTGGTATTAGAATACAAAGGTTGTCCTCAGCGTACCAATAATTGCGTCACGATTTTCGGAATTTTGACCTGGAGAAAGAATCCAAATCAAACCAGGGGTGATTGAAATGTGGTCATTTAACTGATACTTGTAAAAGCCTTCAAGATGAAGCGGTATGTCATTCTTTGCATTGAGCGCAAACTGACTCGCATTACCTAAATAAGGCTCTACGCCCACAACAATACCACCCAAATTACTTTTTTTACCAAGGTCGGGAAAGGCAAAGGTTAGTGCATAAGTCCAAATATCTCCAGTTCCAAGATGAATGAAGTCAGCATTGATGTAAGAAAACCAGCCGTTGATGGCAAACTGGGGATTGAACTTGTATGTAAACTCTGCACCATAAGCATTGACTTTTGATGGAACTGTACCCAAATCAAATCCTCCACCGTTTGCTAGGTTTGTACCCACTGAAGCCAGAGAACTTCCTGTATCAAAAATGGCAAATCTACGATAAGCATTAATGTACGTAAGACCGATGGAAAACTGGCTACTGGGCGAAAAAGTTAGCTGAGCCAAAGCAGCGTAGTTACCATTAAACAAACCACCTTTTGGATCGGGGATATTCGCAGCAAAATTAAATGAAGTTGTGAAGTTAGAGTTGTCTGCCAGATAGCCAGCAGACAATGATAAATTCTTATTGAATGAGTAGGTAAATCCGGCTCCAGAACCACCCCCAATCATATAAATAGGATTGCGCTGACCAAAGATCGAAAGGGGACCTCCACCACTATCGTACACTTCTAGATAAGAGCTAATTGTGGGCGCGTAGTCGTAATTGACTCCTCCGAAAGCTGCAACATAACCTTGAGTTTTCTTACCAATGGGAAAAAAGTAAGATACCCAGTCAATATAGGTCGAATTGTTATTGGTATTTCCAAAGTTAAAGGTCTGAATACCTTCAACTCCATTACCTTTCAAGTTGAAAACATTCGCGTTACCAGCCGCAATTCGGGTATGTAGGGTATCTTTTCCTGTAAAGCTGTTCTGAATATCTAAGCGAACCCGATCTTGAAAAACAGAATTATTCTTAATTGGCTGATTAAATTCACCGGTGACTGCAAAAACAACTTCGCCGACCAGTTTAGCTGTGGGAGAAAACTCTTGTTGCTCTATAGTGACTGTTTGATTTGCGATCGCATCAATTCGACCTCGTAAAGTTGTCAGTTCTGCTGCAAATTCCTCTTGCAACTTTTTCAAAGTTTCTAGATCTTCTTTCTGAACAAAATTAGCAGTACCTTCTTTGGGGTTGTTAATACGCTCCATACATGTATTTAACACAGCAGCAAACTCATAACGGGTGAGGGCACGATTGCCTCTGTAGGTCTTGTCAAGATAACCTGTAATGCAACCATAGCGTTCAACTAAAAACTGCAATGCTTGAAATGCCCAATCTGTTGGTTTTACATCAGATAGCTGAGAAACTGAGTTGACTTGAGCCATTGGTGCAATCTCTAACGACTGCTCGTCCAAAGCTTCTTTCACCATTGCATTTGCAGGTAATAATCCACCAACTAGACTTGTCAAACCGATAGTCAAATGACTCCAAAATAATTTGGACATCATATTTGCTCACATCAGACTTTCTGTATTCTTAGCCACAAATCGCTACACTCGCAAATGCACACGGATGTGCATCTGCGGTTCAAAATCTAAAATCGGTAGCTGTTTCTTGTAGCTGACGCACCAAAGCTCTATCCCCCACACTAACCCCGATCAATTGGTTGTCACAATCAAAAGTAGCAGATGTGGAAATCTTGCCCGCGACCTTCGGTATGGCGATCGCGCCCATGAGTGTGCCATCGGATTGCCATTCCCCCACATACCGTGCCGATGCCAGATAGGGATAAAACGAACTGAAAAACTGATAGAGTATCAGGCGCAGATCGGTTACCACCATACTGATCGGCAGGTAGTCAAACAATTGCTGTCCTTCTCTTCGTGCTAGGGGCAATTTAGGCATGGCGAGAAATAACAACGCCAGCCTTGGATCTTTCCCATCAAGTCGGTGAAACATAAACCTGTCCTCATCCCGGCTAAAGAATAATTTAGCTTTCCCAGAGTCCAAGTAAAACGAAGCATCAGCCGCCATCCGCACGGTCACAGTCAGCTGACCGATCGCCCGCCCCTTTTGCAAGGTACTAAAGTGTAGCTGGGTATCGAGAGGGAAGGTAAGTGCCTTGGAGAGAGCGATATCAGGCGTCACAGGCTCCAGCATAGCATCTACCGGTGGTGTACCCTCGGCACAAAATTCACCGTCCACCATCAGACTAGCAAAACTGAACGGAACGGTGGCTGCTCCCAGTACTGGGGTGAGTTGCACTTGGATATGGATATGAGGCTGAGGTGAGTACCCGGAGTTGCCGCAACGTCCGAGCAATGCTCCTCGCTCAATGTAATCCCCCTGGTTCACCACAATACTGTTCTGAGCAAAATGGGAGAGTTCGACGTAAAAGCCTCGCGCATCGTACAGCACCACATTGTTACCCCAGTTATGGTCTTGGTCTACGCTGCCGATCTCACCGTCTGGCAAATCGCGCATCACCCACACCACCCAACCGCGAATGGGTGAGAGCACAGGTTTTTGAAAGGCGTAGTAGTCGGTCAACTGCAACCCAGTATCGCAATAGGTAAGACCCCGATCGTCCCGGATCAGAAAGTCATAGGCATGACGCCAGAGTCCTTGATGAGTCCATTGTCCGTCAAAGCCTTGCCAGACCACCCAACGTCCTGTAAAGGGTAAAGCGAGGGAGCGACCACTGCCCTGATATCGCCGCCGTGCCGTCAATTCGTAATCCAGGGTCTTCTCTGGGGAGGATTGGGGATATCGTGCCAGCAACTGATGCCCCACCAGACCTAATAGATACAACAGCAACAAGGTCACCAAGTTGTACGGCAACGCATGCACCGGCAACCCCACGGCTACCCAAAAGACACTGACAGCTTCACTTAGCACGGCTGCCAGTGCAACGCCGAGGGCTGCCAACGTGTAGCTTTGGGGCGATGGCAGCAAATAAAACCCACCGATCGCTAGTGCCACCAAAATATAATTCAGTGCCGCAGGATCGTAATAGACATAAGCGAAAGTCCCGGTGAGAATGCCCCGAATACACGATCCCAATGTATAGCTAGATACAGCCAGCAAAAATTGAATCCGCGAATTTACTAACAGTAGCAGCGCCACCACTATACCGACCCACACATTCGGCAGGAAGAAGATCATGCCCAGTGTGCGCAGGAAGCCTTCCAGGGGTACTGGCAAGCCAATCGAGTAGGCATATGCATGCACTTGAGCGTGCTGCAAACCAGCATAGCGAAACGCTGCGAGATGGACGCTCCATCTGACGGCAACGAACGGCAGGCTCAACACTGGTAGGAAAAAGAACGTTCTTAATACGTGCGCCAACGTCCAGGTGAGGACAAATGCCAGTATGCCAGCGATCGCCGCCAGAAACACTGATGCAGCACTGGGTTGGAACAAATAACCCACACCCAGCCCCGCGAGGAGCGGGTTGAACAGGAACGGTCCCCGCTCCAGATAGGTCTGTCCTAGTTGCGTCACTCTGGCAAAGGCAACTGTCGCCAACACTCCTATCAGCCCCACGATCAGCACTGAGGGTTGCAGCAGCATGGCAGACAGCAGCAGTGCCCCAACCCTGACCCCGCGCAGAAACACGATCTCAGCCGTGGCAGCGCACACGGCACGCAACAGATGTTGGGTCATCTGTAACCATTGCGTTGTTTGCTTCCGGTTGTTGAAGATCGTCAGATTGAGACGCCCCAGGGCGGATCGATAACCCACTTCCCTAACTCCGTCCGCGAGAAAGTTGCAACTTGGTCATGGGATCGGGGGGCACAGAGAGATTTGCCAGTCGGGGCGGCAGGTGTTCTCTTCGCTCTAGGTCGCTGAGATCTTCCGCCTCACGAATCAGTTCCACGTCGCCCGTTTCCGTCACCAATACCACATTAGGGCGGTATTCAATGAACTGTAGCCATTGGGTGTTGTTGTAAGCACCCACAGTGGAGATGACCAATCGGGTGCCGCGTGATAGCGGAGGCAGCGAAATCCCCTCATCAACAGCATCAATATTCATGCATAGCGGTCCGTAAATCACCGATGGTTGGTAGGGACCGGAAACTTGGCGATCGAGGGCGATATCAAAGCGATACCAAAAGCTCGTGAACAGTAGATTGATACCGCCATCCACTACATAGGCGCGGGTGCCATCAGGCAGTCGCTTAGTGCCACACACAGTGGTAATCAGCGTCCCGGCTTCATCTACAATCGCCCGACCAGATTCGATAATCAGTTTGGGCATATGCCCCGGTTTCAACGCCGCCCATAAAGCATCACAAATCGCGTCCGCATATTCCTCAATAGACGGCAGCATCACCTCTACGGCATGGTACATGCCTTTGAGACGGCTGCGGGACGGAAAGCCGCCGCCAATGTCTATGAAGTCCATCCGCCAACCGCACACTTGCTCGACCTCATAGCCAAACATCACCATTTTCTCGACTTGGCGGGCATAGGCAGCGGGTTCCATGATGAACGTCCCAATATGACTGTGTAGCCCATTCACCCGCAATTTGCCGCCACTAGCAATCCGCCGGATAGCGTCCATTGCCTGACCTGATTCTAGATTGAAGCCGAAGCGCGACCAGCAGGGTTGAATTCCAGCATCCAGGTTGAGTCGGATACCTACTGAAATGGTTTGACCAAGTTTGGTCGCGATCGCCTCCAGATCCTCAATTTCATCTAGGTGATCGATATTAATCGTGACGCCATCGCGCACGGCAGCTTCTAGGGTGGCAAATGGTTTGTACGGTCCGTTGAGAATGATTTGGTTCCCAGGTATACCCAGTGCCTTTGCTTTGTCGTATTCCATTTTGGAAACCAATTCAGCGATCGCGCCTTCTTGATGCAGGATGGCACAAATTGCCTTTAAATAGTTGGTCTTGTAGGACCAGCCAAAGGTCACATCCGGATAACGGGTAGCAAATGCATTGCGCATGGTGCGGTACTTCCGACGCAGCGTCTGTTCTGAATAGACAAACAGCGGTGAGCCGTACTGCTCAACCAGATCGTTGATTGTCACACCCGCAATCTCCGTTTTGACCTTGCGGTGCAACAGGGTGCTTCCCGCAAACTTGTTCATTAATCCGCTGTGGAGTTTTTGAATTACGGGTTTTTCGTACTGGATCGCCATGTCATCGTTCTCCCAAGGTTAATAGAGTTTGTAGAGGGGTTGCGTCCGTTACCATTTCGTAGGTGTAGCGCATGAACAACTTGCCGGCTTCGTAGTTCTGCTGTTCTAGTAAGGGTAATCTGAGCGCTGTCCGTACCAAGTTTGCGGGAAGATTGATGCCTACCCCAGTCGCAAAGTAGGTCCATGCTGGAAAGCGCGGATTAATCTCGATGAGATAAATCATGCCGTCGATATCGGCAATACATTCCAACTCGAAAGGTCCCTTCCATTGGGTATGCTGCAGGAATGCTTCCGCCGCTTTTAGTAAGCCAGGGTGATGAATGGTTACACCGCTCCAGATTTTGCCGAGTTCAGTCACCGACATTTTTTTGATCGCCACTAGACCGAGATGGCTGCCTTTGCCATCCCCAAGCCCCACTAAGTTCAGCTCGGTGCCGGTGACAAACTGCTGCAAGATGATCGGATAGCCTCTCCATTCCGCCGCCAACTGATGGAAGCGTTGCAGTGCTTCGCCTTCGGTAAATACCTTGTATGCTCCGTAATACGGACCCTTAATCATTAACGGTAAGCGAAGTTCGGCGATCGCCTCATGCAGTTCCTTGCTAGAAGTCACCATGAGTGTTTGCGGTGTGTTGACACCAAACTCTGCTGCCACTTTGCTCAGCCGTGCCTTGTTGCGTAACGCGAACTGCTCTCGCGTGGGCAGATAAGTCTGGATGCCTAACGACTCCAATTCCTTGGCACACCGGATGTAAAGCGGCAATTCCACATCGAAATTGGGAATCACGCAATCTAGTCCAACCTGCTGTTGAATCTGCTGCAACCGCTCAATCAGAACCTCCGGTTCCGAGGAGGGATAGGGCATGAGATAACGACGATCGAACAGCCAATCCATATACAGCCCCGGTTCCATTGCATCGTAGGCAAGTCCGATGATTTTTGTTGGCAGTTGGCTGTCCTGGCGTAGGCTGCGGGCAATGCCCGTACCAGGACCGGGATTATCGACTGCATTGATGCCTGTAATAGCAATTGTCAAAGGTTTCATTGATAATCCCTTGTTAGTCCCAAGGTGTTGAGTTGCTGGCAAAAGTCCGTAACATCGCGTTCTGCTGTGTTGTGAGCAATGTCGAACCGATTACATAGAAACTGGACAATTTGTTGCTGGGTTTCGCCGTGTTGCAAACGTTGCAAGACTAGCTGACCACAACCGTTTAACGTAAAGCTATCACCTGTAGTAACGTCAAAAGCAAAGCCATCTTTGGTGACTGTTAGTGATTGAAATGGTAGCATTTGTTCCTTGTCGTTGATTTCAGAATTACAACTTGTCTATGCCCCAATACGGTTCAGTTAAAATAATTTGCCTACTGTCAACCTATGTAGAGAAGCGATCGGACGAAGTCTCTACATCGATTTAAATTCACACCGAAGAGCCCTAAGTGAACCGTATTGGTCTATGCCCTAATTGATTAAGTAATTCGGTTGTGTTGCAAAAACTATTTCATCAGCATTTCCTGTGATTTATTTGTTGCCTGATATCTTGCACCATTCTCAACAAGACCTAAAAAACCGGGTTTCTCAACCAAAGATTAAGGGTTTGACCATTAGTCATTCTCAAGAAACCCGGTTTTTCACCCAGGTGCAAGATGTGAGTTGCGCATTTTGAAGGCGCTATGATGTCTACTGTAGGAGCTTTCCGTGTTGAAAAAATGGTTATATGGTACGAAAGTGTTCAAAAATGTCTGGTCCCAAAGTACTAAATTAAACTAAGGCTTTAGCTCACTTTCCGTACCTGGGACTGTCACATAGGATAATTACTGATAAAAAACATTTTTTATCAGTAATTAATTATGCTACGCTACTAATCTAAATGTGGTTTTTACTACTTGTCATCAGTAATATTACCAAGAAAGGCAGAAGGCAGAGGGCATAGGAAACGCAAAAACTTGGTGTAGGAACAAGAGCAGAGCGGGTCAATCATCTGGTTGCCATTCTAAGCTTAAGATAGAGTAATACACTACATCTTGACCGTAGTAGCGAGCATTCTTTTGATACTTCATCCCGACTTTTTGAATCACGCGCACTGAAGCGATGTTTTCCGGGTTGGCAATGGCAACAATTCGTTCCAGCTTGACGAACAAAAACCCATATTTCAGAGTTGCTACAGAAGCTTCTGTAGCAATTCCCATGTTCCAATAATGCTTGTCAAACACATAACCAAGTTCAACTTCAGGCGTATTGTCCAAGAAACCAAGTCCGCAGCGACCAATCATCTTACCGCTATCTTTATGAATGACTGCCCACATGCCAAAGTTGTGTTCTTGCCACTGTTGGATATGTTTGCGTAAGCTTATCTGAGTCTGTTCTCTTGTTCTTGGCAATAAATACCTCATGACTTCTGGATCGCTGTAGAGACGAAACAGGTCATCTAGATCCTCAGGGGTAAACTGCCTTAATCGCAGTCGGGCAGTTTCAGTCTCTGGCATAGTGTCAAGTACAAACGCTAACATTACAATGAGATTGTATAATTTTTGTATTGTAAAAATTAATATAATGCTCTAATATGAGCGCTGAAAAACCGTTAAAGAATTTTGACACAAAACACCGTCGGCGTGAAAATGACTGGCGGTTATTTTTGCGTTTAGTACCTTATGCCCGTAGTAGTAGAGGACTGCTGGTAATTTGTGTGCTGCTACTTGTGCCGATCGCCGTAGCTAACGCCGTGCAACCACTACTCATCGGACAGGCTATTTCCCTAATTCGCAAAGAACCTAGCACGTACCAATTTCTCAGGGATCGCCCATTATTACAAGGGCTAAATATTCTAGAGGTGTTGTTGTTGACCACGGTGTCTGTACAACTTTCATTTACAGGTATTCAGGGTTATCTCGTGCAGAAGGTGGGACAACAAATCACTGCAGCAATTCGGCAAGACTTATTTCAGCATGTAACATCTCTAGCCGTGCGCTTTTTTGACAGGACACCCGTAGGTAAATTAATTACCAGGCTTACCAGTGATGTGGAAGTGTTAGGAGATGTGTTTTCCACAGGGGCGATCGGCATTGTGTCAGATTTGTTTTCCATGCTGGTAATTATCGGTTTTATGTTTTCCATTCAGTGGGAACTCGCTTTGTTGCTGCTGTTGATGCTGTTGCCAGTTACGGGGTTAATTGTTTACTTCCAGCAGCAGTACCGTGTCGCCAATTACAAAGCGCGGGATGAACTTTCTATACTTAATTCTCAGCTACAAGAAAACATTGTCGGTATTAATATAGTGCAATTGTTCCGACGAGAAAAATTCAATGCTGAGTTGTTTCGCACTACCAACAAGCGTTACATCAAAGATCTGGATCAGACCATCTTTTATGATTCAGCGGTTTCGGCTACTCTGGAATGGATTGCCCTGATTGCCGTTGCAGGTGTTCTGTGGGTGGGCGGTTTTTTGCTTTTACAAAAGCAGTTGACTTTTGGGACATTATCTGCGTTTGTATTGTATGGTCAGAAATTATTCGACCCTTTACGGCAGTTTGCAGAAAAATTCACGACACTTCAAGCTGGTTTTACCGCTATTGAGCGCGTCAACGACATTTTAGATGAACCGATAGAAATCAGCGATACCAGCAATCCTAGATTCTCGATTTTGGATTCTAGATTGGGGTATATCGACGAGTTGCCAAGACTGGAGGACACTGACGAGCAACCAGATAATCTCAACTCTCAAATCCCAAATCCCAAATCGGATCTGGGAGAAATCCGTTTTGAAAATGTCTGGTTTGCCTACAAAGACGATGATTACGTAATTAAAGACCTAGACTTCACGATACATCCGGGTGAGAAAATTGCCTTAGTAGGTCCTACAGGTGCGGGGAAAAGTTCCATCATTCGTCTTTTGTGTCGTCTCTATGAACCAAGCAAAGGACGCATTTTGGTAGATGGAATAGATATCCGAGAATTACCCCAAGCAGAACTGCGCCGTTACATGGGAGTGATTTTGCAAGAAGGCTTTTTATTTGCTGGCGATGTTAAAAGCAACATCACCCTAGGAGATAGCTACACCTTTGAAGAGATTCAACAAGCGGCAGAAAAAACCAACATCGCCCAGTTTATTGCACAACTGCCCCAAGGCTACGATACCCAACTTAGAGAACGAGGTACAAATATTTCTAGTGGTCAAAAGCAACTTTTAGCTTTTGCCCGTGCTGCTATTCGCGATCCAGAAATTTTGGTACTCGATGAAGCGACGGCAAGCCTAGATGTGGGGACAGAAGCTTTAGTTCAAAAAGCTTTAAACGAGCTTTTGGTGGGACGTACTGCCATTATCATCGCTCACCGCCTGTCTACCATTCGCAATGTGGATCGAATTTTTGTGCTGAAGCAGGGAGAATTAATCGAACAAGGAAGTCATGAAGAACTGCTACAGCAAGGTGGACTGTACGCTACTTTGCATAATCTACAGATGTTGGGAAAAACATAGGTTAGTATACTTTGTCTCCAGTGCCGCCTGTGAGTGTGAAGGCATAGATCGAACGCTCATGTCACCTGCCCTCGTGGGGTTGAGCTGGAATAGGCAACTGAAGGGGACACGTTGTAAATTTCGCTATCACTCTAATAGACATCTCCGGAAAACACGTAGAGACGCGATTAATCGCGTCTCTACCAAGGGTTTCAGGTAACGCATAATTAATTTTCGCGAACTGTCTAATGGAAAATTTACAATTTAGGGAGGAGTTCACTTAATCTTTACGTATATTCTTGCACAATGGGATTTAAACTAAAATTCCAGGTAAATTTGATACCTAAACTCCAACTCCCCTTTTAGCAAAGGTAAATGATAATGCATTTATACTTCGCTCTTATGATCTAACGTGAGGGACGCAAAGCCGAAGGTTTCATTTTTTTCGGGAATTTTTGGATAAATTACAGGATTTTTATGGACTCAAATATTTTATCAGAAAATGACCAAAGCCGCTTCGCTCAAGCCAAGGCAGACATCTTATTCTCCCACTATAGTGAGAGTGCTGCCAGCATTTTGACTCAATCACAGGCGGACACGTTAGTCAATGGTGGTGTGGGGGTGGCGTTAGCTGACGCGTCAGCTACTTTTAACAACAATGCAGCTTTTTCCGATCTCTTCACTAACACTACTGGAATCAGTTCCGGCGGTAATAATCAGATCAAAAGTAGCAGTGAGACTCTAGTGGCTGCTAGTTTTGCGATCGCCGCTCATCAAACCTTCTCTTTCAATTTTTTAGGAGAATTAGCATTAACAGTTAAAGAAATTGAAAATTGTCAACCTGGATATAACGAGGCTAAGTCGAAAACCGCTTTCCTGGTTTTGGACACAACGTTCGTCAATAAACCCAAGGTTTTAGATTATTTTGGCATTTCAGGAGATCTCAGTTCCCCATCAGAAATTCACGACCTGAAAATTAGCTCTAGTTCCCACGTTAAGATTAAAAACGAGGAGAAAAAAGGTGATTATGGCAGCAACGACACGGAATCCCTGACTAGCAAGGTTAGTGGGACTTATAAGCGGAGATTTTACCACTCCACGAACATCACTGTAGTGGAGGTTAATGACAGTTCCGTGGCATTATTTGGAGATACTTTAACCGGCACTCAGGATCGTAAAGACGCCTTGACTGGCGGAGCCGACCATGGCAAATTTGTTCTCAACAAAGATGACTTACAACCAGGGAAGTACGATCTGAAGAATTTTGAGGTCGGGAAGGATGAGATAGATTTTCAGGGTTGGGGCAACGTTGATGCCTCAACTTGGTTTAATGGGATCGTTTCTGGGCATCAACTGGTTGATACCGAAAAGGGGGCTTTATTAACCTTGAGTCCCGGAGAAGATTTGCTTTTTGTTGGGGTTCATGCTAACGAACTCAGTCCATCCAACTTCCATTTCTTGTAAAAGATTTAGTTGGACAACAACGCTCGAAAATTTACAATCCTGAGCGATCAGTTCGTTGCCGATCAACAGTAAGTGAACAGGGAATAATATATTGCTATTACCAACAATGGTAGCGTGGCGTTCACAGCTTACTTGGATTCAGGCGAAACAGGGTTGCATCACCTATTTCATCAATAATTCCTGCCACCAGACGAACGTTTGTGCTTGATCTAAGCTGCGGTTGTGAGCAGCCCGCACCAATACTCCATCTTTTTGACCATTTCTTTGGTGGGGATGGAATTGTGCTCAGTCAGCAGAGTGATTGGCTGCATGCTTGTAATAATGATAATCATTATCAATAGGTTTTATTTTCTGGAAGCCTCTACAGGCACTTGCCAAATTTTGATAGTTTCGTCCGCACTACCACTAGCAAGGGTATGATCTTGAGGATTGAAAGCCACAGACCAAACCGCTTTATCATGCCCGACGAAAGTATTCATCAACTGCCCACTCTGAGGATTCCACAACCTAACTGTCCGATCGTAACTACCACTGGCGAGCTGCTTACTGTCGGGGCTAAACGCCACAGACCAAACTGCGTTATGATGTCCGACTAGGGTATGCAGCAACTCTCCAGTTTGGCGACTCCATACCTTGATTGTTCGATCGTAACTACCACTGGCGAACTGCTTGCCATCAGGACTAAAAGCTATAGACCATATTGCCTTGTCGTGCGCTGCCAAAGGCATCTTTATTTTGCCTGTTTTCAACTCCCAAATCATTATTTTTCCGTCTTCAGTACCACTAGCAAGAAGCAGTCCATCTGGGCTGATAGCGACAGATCTAACTTCAGCTTTTTGGTTTAAAGTACGGATTACCTGCCCAGTCTCAACATTCCATAGCTTAACTGTATTATCCCAACTGCCGGAGGCTAAAATCTTTCCATCTGGCGTGAAAGCAACAGACTCCACATCGTCTGCATGTCCAGAAAGAGTGCGAATCAGTTTACCAGTCTCCAGATTCCATAATTTAATGCGGTGATCCCAACTGCCACTAGCAAAAATATGCCCATTAGAACTAATGGCGAGGGATGCAACCGCATCGGTATGACCATTGATGGTGTGCAGTAACTTGCCAGCTTGCAGATTCCAAATCTTGATCGTGCCGTTGTAACTGCTGCTAACTAAAGTATTACCATCTGGGCTGATAGCGATCGCATAAACCCATCCTGAATGTCCTTTAAAGGTTCTAGCAGTTTGAGAGATTGGTGTAGATATCTTTGATGGTAAAAAAGGACTAAACCCATCATACTTAACAGCCGTTCCTACTGTGGTGATTGTCAACACTGCTAACACTTTCCAGGAAAATGTCTTTGAACTCATAGTCAAGACTATCCTTGTTATCATCAACTTAGTATTTTCTGAGCAACGATTTAAAACCGTTATAGTAAGCATTCGTTAGCTTACTTTCATCTTTTTCTGTTGTTTACTGTAGCGTTCAATCCAAAGTCGAATAAGAAATAAAGCTGTTATGACAGTAAGCGTCGCAACTCCGATAGGCGTTAAATATGTCCAATGACCCGACATTTTATCCCAAATGTGCCAGGTTAAAAGAAACATGGCTAAGTAGGTAAGTTGATGCAATTTCTTCCAGTTTTTCTTGAGTTTCTTGACACTCCAATCATTAGAAGTCATAGCTAGGACTGTAAAAATTATGAAAGTGGTGATTCCTTGTATATAAATCCAATATGTCTTCAAGTCGAGAAAATCAATACTCCTCTTTTCGACCAATAAAAAACCATGTATCAAGGCAAGTAAGAAAGCTAGAATTCCAATAAAACGGCGGTGTTTCAGCAACCATTGCGGAATCCCAGTTTCTTTCATTCGAGGAAAAACAATTCTCAAAATCGTGGGAAGCAACGTGATAATGTAGGCAAATAAAGCCAAGAAACCTAGAACATTTGCCAATGCTGGCATATCCATTGTTAATATCATAAGTTTTTCGATTTTTCAAAGATTAGCAGATATGTTACAAAAACTAGTGGAGATCTGACAATATTAGCGTCTATACTTACTGAGCAAAGTCACAGACATCTTGTTGATGAACGCTAAGTAACAGTTCAAAAATTTAGACTTAAGCCACGTAATTTTGATGAAGTTAGAAGATTGCAGCAGGCTTCACAAAGCGACGATTCAAACCAAAATCCTTCATCTATTTCCTCATCCTTAATTAGTGGCTAGTGAAATCTACTTATGCACAAGTGTGCCTGTTTCTCAAAAAAATGTAAAGTGAAGCAGATGTCTTGACTGAATCGCGATTGGTTGTCCCGATTGAGTGCTAGATTTCATAACGACATTCAAGAATTACATTCCTCGATAAATAGTGCAATTAATAATAGTGGCTATGATTGACATAGCGTCGTATGTCACCACGAGATTGCTTTTACGCAGTTATAATTACAGGCAAAAGTTAGGTGTTCTAGACTTGAACTGCCACGTCTATATAATTACTCAGTTCCAGTTTGTAGTTTTACGCAAAGTGTTCAAATTTGTAAAATATCTTAACAGGGCGGCGTAGCCCTACCTATACTGCAATACGGTTCAGTTAGAAGCCGTCACTCCTTGAAGATACCCCCAACCCCCCTGAAAAAGGGTAGCTCTATCCCACCTTTTTAAGGGGAGCGTCAGCGCCGACACGAGTGTTAAGTAGTCGTGCAAAATTAAATATACAATGTCCGCAGCGAATGCAGCGAAGCGATCGCCGAAGCAATTCGCTTGCGGTTTGGGATTGCTTCACAACGGAGCGCTGCGGACATAAATATTTTTGCATACTGATATCTTGCACCAGCATCAAAAACCGGGTTTCTTGCAAATATTCAAGGCTGAGACCCTTTATTTGTGGTTGAGAAACCCGGTTTTTTAGGTCTTATTGAGAATGGTGCAAGATCTGAGCATACGTACTTAGCCCGCTCTCACGTCAATACGGTTCGGTTAACGATGTTCATCCTTGAAAAATCCCCCCAACTCCCCAAGTTATCGGGGGGTTGGGGGGATCAAGTTTTATGCGAACCGTATTGGGTAGACTCTCAGTTTTACTAGAATCCAAACATGCCGATTGCGTTGTTTCCGATATTTCTACCGAATTTGATATCGGGATCTTTGCTCAGATCCAGAGTAATCGGTCGGGGATTTCCATTTTCGTCTGTTGTCACAAGGTTGTTTGGTGTTCCAGGTTTGCCAGCTGGAGGTGGAGTTGATGTCTGAGTTACTGCGGACGATGGGACATGAACTCCGCCGTAAATGCGGCTCGCGGCATTGTCCTCGATTGCCGCCGAAATGGTTGAGAAATAGCGAGCCACGCCGGGAAAGTCTTGGGAAGGAGCGCTAAAAGGTGTGTTGTCACCGAAGAAGTTAATCAACACTTGACCTGCTGCACCACCGAATGCAGCGTGTCCGGAGTTGTAGTCTGGGAAGGGCGGGGTTATGGGGGTATTAGAGAACTTGACCGGGTTGGTATACGCTAGCAAGGGCAACCAGTCCGGATCGCGAACTGTGGCTGACTGGTCGAGTGGATCGTCTTGGCGGATTGCTTGAATCGGTCGCAATTGATTGTACGTGTACTTGGAATCCCACGTCAGGATGCCCGCATCAGCCTCTGCAATGTTGATCTGAGCAAACAAAAGGGCATTCTGATCTAGCGTATTGCCCTTCTGCAAGGCGAGTTGTTGGGCGAACTCGTTCCACTGACCGGGAGGTCTGAAGGAGTTCGGGCGATCGAGGGACCAGAATAGAGCAGATTGCGTTTGGTCGGAGGTGCGAGTATTTTGAGTAACGGCAGTGTTCTGGAAGCTGCCTATCTGCCGGATAAAATTCTCTTGATCCACGTACTCCTGGCTATTAAATGCTGGGGGACCAGACAAGTTGAACTGTTGCAGGCGAGCAATCGGATTATTTGGGTCGCGTGGGGGTACACCAGGTGAAAAGGGAGTCACCGATCCCCACCCCGGCAATAGTGCAGGCATATGGTCTGGGAACGTTGGTCGCCATTCGCCTGGGTTATTTCCCGCCGTGTAAGGTATGTGCGCTTGATCCGCACCATCATTACTCCGCAAGGCTAGTATTTGATTAGCGACATCTTGTCCTATAGCAATGCCGTTGGTCTTAGCCGTACCGTCTGGTATCTGCGCCAAGGACTTGCTCAGTTGCTGGTCGAGTATAGCCCTTAATGCAGCTTGATTAGGATCGTTAGGATCAAATCGATTAGGATCGCTGAATAGACTGACCAGCGTTGTATACCCTGCTTCGGCAACCGCAGCATCAACCGACGCGTCCGCAACCCGAGGGTCAGAGGGGTCTATGTGCACAGCATAAGGAACATTGATCTGGTCAATGGCGTTGACAGCGTCATAGATTGCCGCATGAACGATCGCCTGATCGCGTGCCGCTAATGGGGGTGCCGTTCCCCGACCAAGATTTAGGGGGTTATTACTGTCACCACGCGAAATTCCCGATTCCAAGATGACATTTAAAAGTGTTGCATCCCAAACAATTACAGAGTCACCTCTATTAACCAACTGGCTGGCTACTTTGTTGGTGGTGTCAACTTGGGCAATCAGATAGTAGGCACCAGGTGCCACAACACTCGGATTACGTAAACCAGAGCTAGTAAAGTCCACCGTAACGGTTTGGGACTCATTAGGCGTCAAGTTAACATTTTGGAGGCGTATCGTCCCCAGTAGCTCATTTGTACCTTGCAAAGGGTCATTAGAGGTAAAACCGATGATCGAAGATCCCCCTAATGGAGTCAGGGTTTTAGGGGTATCAAGGGGGCTGTTATCGAGGACTCCGTCCGGCGATGCGTAGATGTTGAGATTTAAAGGTCCTTGATAGGCTGCTGTACCTGTATTAGTGACCACAACGTCCACTCTACCCTGTGGATTGGTTTCACCTAATACTGTAGGTGTCTGGGAAATGGCATCGAACCTGATATTGAGATCTGGGTTTGGCTGGGTTATCTGAGCATCAGCAGGTGGAATAACAGCGACAGCAAGCAGAAGCAGAAGCAGACATGCTGCAACCGCGCTCTTGATAAAGAACGAAATTTTCATCATTTCATCTGTTTTGATTAAATCCCACCTTCCGCACCCTAACTGTCACACATCAACAAAAAGCTGACAGGGT
>CAXTSI010000079.1:1375-23209 GCA_964246695.1 uncultured bacterium | reverse complement strand
AGCGCCCGCAAGCTTGAGGCGATCGCCTGATTCATATTTTGGTTCAGCAACGCCATTTTTTCGTCACTCAGATACCGTCTGATAACTTTACTCAGTACCTCTTCAAGTTCGCCTTGAGAACCGTAACCCCAATACCCCAAAAATTGATGGGAATTGTTACCCATAGTGAACTATTTAACTTCAAATACTGCTTCACTGATCTGACGACCTTCTAGGAACATCTGCACCTTCCAATTTCCTGTTATTGCTCCAGAACCGATCGTGTTGCGGCAGTAGGTATGCCAAATTGATGTATTAATCTCATGGGTTTGATAGCTATTTTGCTTGACAATTTGACCATTGGGGTCTAGCCAATTGCACGAGAGATCCAGCTTTTTGCCCAAGGGGACATCCGCCAATGTGACACGGTAGAATACTTCTAACCCAGTTTGGCGAGAAATGGTCTTCAAGTTGCTGCCATCATCTTGTATCAGGGTGACGCGGTTTTGTTGAGCATGGACACGGGCTATTGCTGAGTTACGTTGTTGAATAAAAAACATCGTGAGTGCGATCGCCACCACCAAGGCAGCAACGACTCCAAAAGTTATCCATCGATTCCTTCGTTGCTGTTCTTTTAGGGCTTGCCGCCGGCGCAACTGAATCAAAGCTTCATCTAGTAACTCTGGCGGTAAATTCAATTCCTGCAAAATTTGCTTCACTTGCTCCGGTTCAAGTTCTGCTTCCCGACGCTGTTGAAGTTGTTCTATTTCAGCGATTACTTGCCCTAATTTCTCTTGAGTTAGTCGATCTGTCATAGCTAATTGCAACCTTTAATTCTTAATTAATATGGCTTGCTATCTTTTGTTGAAATACTTCTTGTTTAATTTAAGCTACAAGCGCTAGGCATCAATTTCCATAAATACACGTTGCAAAATTTTGTAAAGAAAACTTGCTAATTAAACCCAAGTATGAAGGTTAGTGGTTAGTGGTTAGTAGTTAGTATAACAACGAACACCCAACAACCAACAACCAACAACTAACAACTAACAACTAACAACTAACAACTCTAAGTAGAGTGTCAATTTACTCCAGCCCAAAAATGAAACTTGTTTTATTTTTACACGTAAAAGCGCTTGAGAGTTTTGCTCACCCAAGCGCTTTCATGTATAATTTTATACCAACACACTTCTTGAATACAACAGTTGAAATTCGCTCTTACTCTATAAAACAGAGGGATTACAAAGATCACCTGTGGCAAACATCTGGTGAAGTGGTATCACTCCTTGCAGAATTAAGGATATCGCTTCTGCAATTAAACGGGGAATCTGGTGAGTGACAGTTTGTCAACTGACACTACCAGTATGCAGTATAAATTGTTCAAAATGGTAAGTAAACACCTTTTTTAACTGTATAGTCAAGAGGCGACCATGCGTAGCTGGTGTCCATATTAACCTATGTACTTAAGAATGGTAAGATTTACGGGTAAAATTGCGGCAAATTGGAGTAAGTGTACAAGGGTAAAGGTATAACTTATTTATCTTCTACCTTCTACCTTGTTCAATGATTTATGTATAACCATAAAGTTAAAAAATCGGTGATTCCAGCAGCAGGCTTCGGTACTCGTTTGTTTCCAGCTACCAAAGTTGTCAAAAAAGAACTTTTGCCGATTATTGATAAAAATGGTAGGGCGAAACCAGTGATCGTGGCGATTGTGGAGGAAGCAATTAGTGCTGGCATCGAAGAAGTGGGAATTGTAGTGCAACCAAGCGACAAAGAAATTTTTGCAGATTTCTTTAAAAATCCACCGCGAAAAGAACTTTTCAACAAACTTTCACCCCAAAATCAGGAATATAGCAAATATCTTCAAGAATTAGGTAGTAGGGTAGAAATTATAACGCAAAACGAGCAGGAAGGCTACGGTCATGCCGTATTCTGTGCTAAAGAATGGGTGCAAGATGAACCATTTTTGCTGATGCTAGGCGACCATGTTTACTCATCAGACATTGAACAATCTTGTGCGCGTCAAGTTGTAGATATATACGAAAAAGTTAATCAAAGCGTTGTTGGGTTAACGACAATGCCAGCAGAAGTTCTTTATCAAGCTGGCTGTGTCACAGGAGATTGGCAATCAAATTCGCTGCTGAGGCTGACCGAACTCTCCGAAAAACCTGAAATTGAGTATGCACGCAACCATCTGCGTGTAGAAGGCATGGCAGAAGATGAGTTTCTCTGTATGTTCGGCTTGTACGTACTTACGCCGAAAATATTTGACTTTCTGGGAGAACACATCCAGAAAAACTATCGCGAACGGGGTGAGTTTCAGTTAACATCCTGTCTTGATAAATTGCGCCAAGAAGAGGGCATGACAGGATATATTGTGAAAGGCAAGTGTTTTGATACAGGGTTACCAGATACCTATTGGCAGACAATGATTGATTTTAGAAGTATGTAGAGGAATTGCGAGTTGGTATCTATCGCTTCGCCGCATCTGCTGTGAAGTTCAGCAACGTGTGGAACGTGGTAGCATGAATTTCTCGCCTACAGGGGCAAATTCACCGCGCACCATCAGTAAGGAATCGCCATCAAGTATGTGAGGGAACGCCTGGACATCCACATTTAGGCGATCGCAACTAAAATAAATCTCAACCTCCTTAATGGGTTGGGGTATCCTGGCTAAAATCTCCTTGAGAGTGCAGATTTTAGTCCCCACCAAATCGAAAAGCTTCAGTTTAGCATCTTCTATCTCCATTACCATCATGACATCCAAGTCAAGGGCATAGTGTAAGGGGTTCCTTCCTTCGTTGATGCAAAACACAGCCTTCTCTTTCACTACTCCCAAAATGTGAGAAACAGGTTCCCGTGTCTCCAAAAGTCGGTGGAGCAGATTTATATCATTAGTGTCAGTAAAATTAAGTAATCTGAAGCCATTGCTACCACCGATTGAATTACAGCTTGTAATAAAGATATGTTCCTCAGCAACGCGAAAGCCAAAGGGTTCGTATAGTTCAGGTTGTGCTGTAGTTAGAATCTCTGTCTTGTAACGCCTGTCGCAGTAATTTAGTACCTCTGTCATAACTTCCCGGTAGTAGCCACGCCGTCGGAATTCAGGATGAGTACATACACCATGAATTCCTGCTACTGTCACCTTTTCTCCCATCAGTTCCATAGGAATTTCCACAACTCCCACATGGGTAATTGCCATCTGATTGTGAAAATGGATAAAAGGAGTCGAAGCAACTTCCCAACAAGCGCCCAATTCAAGAGCGCATTCTGCTGCTTTACTGATTCCGATTTCTGGAAAGACTATCTCCAATAGGTTAAATAGGCGATCGCTTAAAGTACGATCGGCAGAGAATGACCGCATAAAGCAATACTGGTTCATATTTTCCAGCCTAAACAAAAACAGGAATTTAGATTTTTAGACTACACATACTACATTAGTAGACTTTTCGTAAAAGCGGTAATGTTGAATTGTGTCGAGGGGAAAAATCCAAAAGGGGGATGAGAAGTGGCTATGGTACGCAAACGCTTAATTATTGAAATGGGGATGGGTATAGATCAGCACGGACAGGAACCAACTGTTGCAGCAGCGAGGGCGGTGAGGAATGCGATCGCTCACAATGCTTTGCCTGGTGTATGGGAAATCGCTGGTTTAAACGATCCCGATGAAATGATTGTAGAGGTAAAGGTAGCAGTACCTTACCCAGAGCAAGTCAGAGAAGAGGAGGTACTAGCTGTACTACCCTTTGGTCGCAAAACCCTCACCGTTGAATCTGGGGGGATGGTGGTTCAGGGTAAAGCAATACCGAAGCTCAACGATAAAAATGACGAAATGTTGATAGCTGTCGCTGCGGTCACAGTTTTAGTTGAAAATGAGTAGCCTGTTACACTGGATTCCCGCAGTTCAGCCGCCGCACGAAGGATCGCGTTACTGCGATTGAGGCTAAACTAGAGGCGTTGGGGTGGAAATCTTTAGCGGTAAGTCCAATGAACAACTAATCCTTACCACAAAGAGCGACTATGTCTCAAGAAAATGACAAATCACTCCAGATTCAGGAGATCAACAAACTCAAGCCGATACACTTTGCCGATTTAATTAGAGCTGCACAATTGATTTTCGATCCAGGTGGCGGAGTGTCTGGAAGAACAAAAGAAGTTGACTGGCTTGAAGAGTTTGCCATTCCCGACCGTGTGGTGGAAAATCTGAAAGGACTTGGTCAAGAGTATCGATATGCATCTCCCCACGTTCCGGTAGAAAACGTCTGGAGTAAATTGACTCCAGAAACTCGCGTTTGGTTCATGGAAAATAAAGAAGAATTGTGGAAGATTGAGGAAGCTTTCCCTGCTCTTGACGAAGACTAAAAAGTAGGGTTGCAAAATCATTGACAACTCTTGCTAATAGTAGGCTGGGTGAGGTTCCTTAACTCAGCCTAGCCGATGAGCGAGTCGTCTCACTCATGCTGGCTTACGATCAAAACATGCCGAGAGGGATAAATCATGCAACCAGCTTTACACATCACAACCCAAGTTTTACCAGGTAACAAGATAGAAATTCAAGTCCCAGAAGCGGCGATCGGCGATACAGTCGATGTATTTGTCATCTTGTCAGAAAAACCACCATCAAAACGACGTTCCATCTTAAAGTTAATAGAACAAATCCGCAGCAAACATCCGAACAGAACCGCTGAGGATATAGATCGGCAACTGCAAGAGGAACGGGAATCATGGGACAGCTAATACTTCCCTCATCTGGCATTATCTATATAGACACGTCAGCCCCTTCGGGGAAGTCAAAAGTCAAAAGTCAAAAGTCAAAAGTAAGAACCACCAAAATAAATTTAGGGGCAAGAGTCAGCGGACGCCGTATTTCTTGCGCCTACTCGTTGTGAAATACATTTTTTTATTTTTCCATAAATAAATCGCGAAGCGCCACGAGCGAAGCGTGGTGGTCTGGGGAACCTGCTACCTTTTTCTTTCTGGTCAGTGGTAATTTATACAGTTGAGGGGAATCCTGAATATTATTCACTACTGCAACCCCTATGGTCAAAATTTCAAATAGGTGAAATTGAAATTATTAGCAGTGAACTAATACTAATGGAAGCGCTAGTCGTGCCATTAAGAAATGCAAATAATTCTCTAATCGCAGACTATGAACAACTGCTATTGTCCGAAGAAATGCAACTAATCCCTAAAGTTTTGGCGTCTTGAACAGTAAGGTAAGTTAGGCGTACTGCATTGTACGCGACTTTCTGCGCTTATTCGCACCGCATGAAAATTGTGCGTTACACTTCGTTAACGCACCCTACAACATCAAATTCTGCAGGTTCCCTTGTCCATTGGCAGCAAAAAGCGCCTGGGAGTGTTGCCGTGTTTCCACCCCAAGCGCTCTTTACATTTGCTCCTCACACACAATTAAAGAATACTACTGACTTGCTCTCATGACAAGTATGGTAGGTGACAGTTTGAGAACTGAACTCAACTCATGCTTGAAAAGCAAAAAGCGCTTGGGAGTGTTGCCGTGTTTCCACCCCAAGCGCTCTTCACATTTGCTCCTCACACACAATTAAAGAATATCACTGACTCTATTAAAAGACAACTATAGTAGGTGACACTTTCAGAACTGAACCCTGACAATTCTGGAGTCATAGATTTTGAAAAGGTTGCTAACACTCTAGTTCAGAACTTTTAGTGAGTTTTTTCTGCATACACAGCAAAAAGCGCCTAGGAGTGTTGCCGTGTTTCCACCCTAAGCGCTTTTTGTTCTTAACTTACTCCTCACCCACAACTAAAAGATATCACGACTTTTATTTAAGGGTAAATATAGTTCGTGACAGTTTGGAAACTGCACTATCTTCCTAGACAAGTTAGTGTAAAAAGTGACGGACACCAGTGAACACCATGACTAAACCAAGTTCGTTTGCGGCTTTGATGGAATCAAGATCGCGCAAACTTCCTCCCGGTTGCACAATCGCAGTGATTCCGGCTGCGGCGGCTATTTTTACCGAATCATCGAATGGGAAGAATCCATCACTAGCTAAAGTTGCACCGAGTGCTTTTTCCCCAGCTTGTTCTAGAGCTATTTTAACAGAGCCGACGCGGTTCATTTGACCTGCGCCTACACCCAAGGTAGTGCGATCGCCACTCACAACTATTGCATTCGATTTCACGTGTTTGCAAACTTTCCAAGCAAACAGCAATTCTGACATCTCCTCATCGGTCGGTTTTCTGTCAGTAACAACTTGCCAATTACTAGTGTCTGTTACCAAGTCATCGGCAGCTTGGACAAGGAAACCACCTGCGATCGCTTTGACGGTTTCCTTTGGTCCACTGTTCAAGTCGGGTATAATCAACACCCGCACTTTTGATTTAGCAGCCAGAATGTCTTGTGCTTCCGCCTCACAATCTGGTGCTACCACGCATTCTAAAAATGTCTTTGTTAACTCAGTAGCAGTCGCCGCATCAATCGCCAGGGTAAGCGCGACAATTCCACCAAATGCAGAAACCGGGTCAGCGTTGAAAGCTTTTTCATAAGCTTCTTTCAAACTACTTCCCAAAGCGACGCCACAGGGATTAGTATGTTTGAGAATCGCTGCTGCTGGTTGATTGGTGAATTCGGAAATAATGCGTCGTGCTGCTTCTAAATCAACTAAGTTATTGTAACTAAGTTCTTTGCCTTGAAGTTTGGTAGCAGCAGCCCATCCAGCGATCGTAGTGCCAGTTTGATACCAAGCTGCGCTTTGATGGGGATTTTCGCCGTAGCGGAGAGATTGCAGTTGTTGACCGGAAAGGGTGTATTGTTGGGGTAATAATGATGACTGCTGCATGAGGTAAGATGCGATCGCCCGATCGTAATCAGAAGTATGCAAAAATCCACAAAGTGCGCACTTTTGGCGAAACTCCAACGATGTTTCGCCGCCATTTTGGCGTAATTCCTGTAAATATTCCTGATACTGAGATGGATCGCACAAAAGTGTAGTTGAAGAGAAGTTTTTTGCTGCAGCCCTAAGCATTGCAGGACCGCCAATATCAATTTGTTCAACTGCTTCAGTAATGGTAACGCCAATCGCAACGGTTTCCGCAAAAGGATAAAGGTTCACCACCACCAAATCTATTGGGCGAATTTGGTTGTTTGCCAAATCTGTTAAATCTTGGGGAATATCCCGCCGTGCTAAAATGCCCCCATGAATCCGAGGATGCAGCGTTTTGACTCGACCACCTAATATCTCAGGCGATTCTGTGTAATCTGCTACTTTGGTCACGGGCAGTCCGGCATCGAGGATAGCTTTGGCTGTTCCCCCACTACTGATTAAATCAAAGTTAAATTCTTCTATTAAGCTACGTGCAAGGTCGATTAAACCTGTTTTGTTCGATACACTCAGTAGTGCAAGACGCTTCATAATTCCCAAGTTTCCTTTGGTTGAGAGAAGAGGGGTAGATGATTATTGTATAAACCGCCAAGACGCTAAGAACGCCAAGAAGAATTTAAAAATGTGAAATTATCTCGTCTTGCCGTTGCATACTTTGCATTAGGACTGTCCTTTGTCCTTTGTGAATGCCCAATACCTGATTACCAATTAGCAATTAGCAATTAGCAATTAGCAATTCCCCATGACCAATTCTCTAGAATTTATTACCGTACCCCCAAAAACGGGTCAAGCACGTGGTTTAATTGTAACTTTGCACGGGTGGGGTGCAAATGCCCAGGATGTGGCATCTTTGTCACCATTTTTGAATTTGCCGGATTATCAGTTCTTGTTTCCCAATGCACCTTTTCCTTATCCCGATTCTGCTATGGGGAGGGCATGGTACGACCTCAGGATGGAGAATATGTATCAGGGTTTAGCAGAAAGTCGCTCTTTGCTAACGGATTGGTTAGAATCTTTGTCAAGTAGCACTGGTGTGCCTTTATCACGAACAATTTTGAGTGGGTTTTCTCAAGGTGGGGCAATGACTTTGGATGTAGGATTAAAGTTGCCTCTAGCAGGTTTAGTCGCTATGAGTGGGTATTTGCATCCTGGTGCAGTCAATGTAGAAACCAAAGATACAAAGTTACCCCCAGTTTTAATCATGCATGGCAGACAAGATACTGTTGTGCCCCTGCAAGCTGCAGTTTCAGCCCGGAAAACTTTAGAGTCTCTGGGAGTTGCGGTACAGTACCAGGAATTTGACATGGGTCATGAAATCAGACCAGAGATGCTAGATTTGCTGAAGAATTTCCTAGTTAATGTCATTCCTTAGTAAGAATTACAAAATTTTTACAAATTATGGTAGAAATACTAGCAATTTTTATAAAATCCATGCCCTTAAATGAGTATTATATATTGGGTGGTGGGTAAGAGCGCAAATCTACCCATGCTGGATGCGACTGCGGCTTAAGGGAGGGGCTAGTACAATGAAAACTCTAAGCATTTCTAAGAAAGAAATTGTTTCCATGACTTCACAAGAGGTGGAACAGTTAGCTACACGTCTGGAGCATGATAATTACAGTAATGCTTTTGAGGGTTTGAATGATTGGCATCTACTGCGGGCGATTGCATTTCAGCGTCCGGAGTTAGTTGAACCATATATCCATCTCTTAGACTTGGAACCTTACGATGAAGCGTAAGTTTGGCTAATGGCTAATGGCTAATGGCTAATGGCTAATGGCTAATGGCTAACGGTGACAAGGCAATTAGCAATTAGCAATTAGCAATTAGCAATTAGCTTTTTCTCCATGACCAATCCAAAATTGAAAAGGGTTCTAATTGGTGTAGGTGGCGGTATCGCCGCTTATAAAGTTTGTGAGGTAGTTTCCACACTGTTTAAAACAGGGGTGGAAGTTAGGGTGATTCTTACCCGTTCGGCACAAGAATTTATCACTCCTCTGACTTTAGCGACACTGTCTCGCCATCCGGCTTACACAGATGAAAATTTCTGGCAATCTACTCACTCTCGTCCGTTACACATCGATCTGGGTGAATGGGCTTCGGTGTTTGTGATTGCACCTTTGACAGCTAATACATTAGCAAAGTTAGCTCATGGTATGGCTGATAATTTGCTCACAAATACTGTGTTAGCTTCTCAAAGTCCCGTATTGTTGGTACCAGCTATGAATACCGATATGTGGGAACAAGTGGCGGTGCAGCGAAATTGGCAACAGCTATTGACAGATAGTCGATTTCATGCAATGGGGACGGCATCGGGGTTATTGGCATGCGATCGCGTTGGTGCTGGCAGAATGGCAGAACCACATGAGATTGTTGCTTACATCGAATCTCTCCTACACACTACAGGTAACCGAGATTTAGCAGGAAAGCGAGTTTTGATTAGTGCTGGGGGAACGCGAGAGTATTTAGACCCAGTACGGTTTATTGGTAATCCTTCTACAGGGAAAATGGGGTTAGCTTTGGCACATGCTGCACTCCACCGAGGGGCAAGTGTGACACTGGTACATGGTCCGGTAAGTTGGGCTGTACCTTTGGGTATACAAGCCATTCCTGTTGTCAGTGCTGAGGAAATGCGAGTCAGTATGCTGGAATGTTTACCGAATGCGGATGTGATTGTGATGTCGGCGGCAGTAGCAGATGTGAAGCCACGAGAGTATAGTCAGGAGAAGTTGGCAAAGCGATCGCTTCCACAAGCTTTACCTCTAGAACCTGTACCAGATATCGTTACGGAATTGGCACACCGCAAGCGATCGCATCAACTTCTAATTGGGTTTGCAGCACAGACAGGCAATATTGTCAAGCCTGCTTTTGAGAAATTACACAGCAAGAACTTGGATGCGATTGTTGCAAATCCCATAGATGAGCCTGATAGTGGTTTTGGCAGTGATAATAACAAAGCAATATTTTTAGACAAGCAAGGACAACGGGTAGAAATTCCGCCTTGTTCTAAATTACAAATGGCGCATTATATATTTGATTTTGTGGTTCCAAATTAGAAATGGTGCATCATGTCTTTAATTTTCTCGTTGATGCCGCGATGTTTTCAAAAGAACATAACCTGACAACAAAATCCGGATGGTCTTTGCAAGAGCGAGATCCAAGAGTTATCCAATCTCTGATGCCACTGTGGGGTTGGCTGTATCATCACTATTTTCGAGTTCAAACCAGTGGCTGGGAAAATATCCCATCTGACAAAAAAGTCTTATTTGTCGGTTCCCACAATGGCGGATTCGCTGCTCCCGATATGTTCATGATTATGTATGACTGGTTCCGACGATTTGGTGTCTCGCGACCAGTTTACGGTCTGATGCATCCCAAGGTATGGCACCTGTCTCCCCCATTAGGACAACTAGCTGCTTTTTGCGGAGCAATTGAGGCTCATCCTAAAATGGCGATCGCCGCTTTGCGTTCCGGAGCCAGTGTACTCGTTTATCCCGGTGGATTGCAAGATGTCTTCCGACCGTATGACTTGCGTCACAAAATCTACTTTGCTGGGCGTCAGGGGTTTATCAAGCTAGCGTTACGAGAAAATGTACCGATTGTACCTGTAATTTCCTGCGGTGCTCACGATACGCTGATTGTGCTAGGTGACTGCTACAAAATTATGCAGCAACTCCACTCCTGGGGGATGCCTTGGTTGTTGGGGATTGATCCGGAAGTCTTCCCCATTTATCTAGGGCTACCGTGGGGACTGGCTTTTGGTCCATTGCCCAATATTCCATTGCCTGTGCCTATCCACACGCGGGTTTGTCCGACCATTGTGTTTGAACGTTACGGTCGGGAAGCAGCGAGCGATCGCGAATTAGTAAATGCCTGCTATGAGATTGTCCAAAGTCAGATGCAGCAAGAGTTGGACTGTTTAGTAAGGACAATTTCAAGTCGGGTTGGCTGTGGTGCGAAACCTTACAAATATGGTTAGGTACATGGTCGGGTCGGATTCGCCGCGAACCACCGCAAGGAGCTTGTCACTGGCTGCGGTTTTATGACCAACAAGGAAATTTAATCTTGCTACAGTCAGAAATAGCAGCGCGATCGCAGCAACGAGCCGAGCGATTAGCAGCGCGATTGCGGGAGTTAGGAGAAGATCCAGATGCGATTTAGAACTCTTTTCCCAGATCCCCTGAATCCGGGCGATGCCCTCAGCACTGATGCAGTACAGGTAGATTTGGTTACTCTCAACCTAGAAGTTGAACATTGTGAAGCAAAAAACTAATTGCGTTCTAAGCCATCTGCCGAGCCATCAACTGGGCAAACAACCCTGACGTAGAAGCTAATTCCTCAAAGCTTCCCTGTTGCACGACTTGACCTGCAAGGAGTACATATATACGGTGTGCATTGCGGATTGTACTGAGGCGATGGGCAATTACTAACCGGGTAACTTGCAGCTTGTCTAAACTTTCACTAACAATCGCCTGGGTTCTGTTATCTAAAGCACTAGTTGCCTCGTCAAATAGCAAAATTCGTGGTTTCAATACTAAAGCTTTGGCAATTAGAAGCCTTTGTCGTTGTCCTCCAGAGAGGTTTCCACCCCCAACGCTTACCACTGTGTGCATTCCCATAGGCATGGCAGCAATATCATCAGCTAGCCCAGACATACGAGCCGCCTCCCAGGCTTCGTCGAGAGTAACCTGAGTACCGCCACCTAGGTTATCAAAAATGGAACCTGACATAATGTTTCCATTTTGCAAAACTACCCCTAATTGTCGGCGTACAGCACTAACATCCAATCCAGACAAGTCTTTTCCATCATAATAGATACTGCCGTCTTTGGGAGTCTCAAACCCCAGTAGTAGTCGGAATATGGTCGATTTACCACTCCCAGATTCTCCCACTAGCGCAATAAATTCCCCACATTCAGCATAAATACTCAGGTTCTCTAGGGTCAGAGGTCCATCTTCTCGATAGCGGAACGATACACGATCTACGGTGATTTTCCCTGTAAGTTTGCCTGGATCTGCTTTAGTCAAATCCACTTCTGGTGTAGCCTTGAGAATCGGCTGAGCCCGTTTCCATTGAGGGACGACTTGCAGAACATCAGCAACTGTGTTGCTCGCATTCGTAGCACTATCAACAAAGGTGATAAACGCGGTGTTGAAAGCAAGGAAAGTACCAAGACTCAGCCCAGTTTGGTCAGGAGTCTGAACCTCGGTGAGTAGTTGGGTTGTGAACCAGAACAGCAATCCAGAAGTTATCGTTGGCATCACTGTATTGAAAAGTGTCACAGCATCTTCAATGAACTGAGTGCTGAGTTCGAGTTTAATTTGCCGACTGTAGTTTTTACTCCAGAAGGCGAAAGCGCGCTCCTCTGCTCCCGCCACCCGCAGCTTAGAAATGCCTAAGAGAAGCTGCACAGTCTGCCCAAAGAGATTTCCCTGGATTTCCAGCAGAGGACGGATCTGACGGACGAGAATGATGCCAGAAATAATAGTGACTGCGATTTCTACTAAAGCTATAGCAACAGCGACTAGGGCTAATTTAAAGTTGTAGTAGAACAAAAGTGCTAAGGTACAAAAGGCAAACAGACCGCTAATAATATTCATCAAAGTGTTGCCACTGAGACGACGACGGATACTATTAACAGATGTCACCCGAGAATGAAGGTCACCAGTGGTGTATTGGCGGAAAAAGGAGACTGGCAAATTCAGCAGTCGATCCCAGACAGCAGCTTGGGTATGGACGTCTGAAACAGTTTCTACTCGCAACACAGACAATCCCTGAGCCAAGCGAAAGAGTGCAGTTGCTGCCCCAGCAACCAGCAGCCCTAACCCAAATTGCAGCAATAATCCTCGATCGCTATCCGGAATCGCGTGGTCAACTAGGATGGCAGTGGCATAAGGAGTGAGCATCCCCAGTAACGTGATAGCAATGCCAGTGAAGAGAATCACAAGTAGGTCTTTTCCTCGACCAGAGAGAGCGAACCAAAGTACATCGACAACATTGAGTACTTTATTGGGCAAAGACCGATAAAACGTATAAGCAACGGTCGCTAGGGTGGCGGCAATGGTGGCATTGACAAGGGTACGGGTTTGTGCTACAGGATCAAAAAGTTCATAGCGAGCGACGGAAACGGGTAGTAGCGCCACTGGTCGCTCATCTTGCTGAGTGTAAGCTATCATGGGACCACAGTCTTGTTTCCACCAGTTGTCTTGCAGCAAAACCTGCCGCATTCGCAATCGCGAAGCCCAGGCAATTGCCTCCAAAGGCTCTTTGACACGCTTGGGGTCTTCTGACACGATTTTCACGCCCAGCGCTTTTCCTACTGCCCCAGCAGCCACTAACAGGGGCGTACCTTCTAGAAAAAAGTGAGTTTCTTTGGGCATCAGCGGCGATGCTAGCTCTTTTAGAGCCTCCGCTGTTATCTGACGATCGAGATGTTTCCTTGCCTGTAATCGCTTTAGTTCTTCTAAGCGCTCCTGCTCTTCCCAAAGCGTGATATAATATAAAAATCGCTGCTGAAGCTGACTCAGTCCTGCCAAAAGTTTATCTGAGTTTCTGAATGCATTCGTCGTCTTAGTAGTAAACTGAAGTGCAGCATCTGCTTCCAGCCACATGATGTCGCTGAGTGGCAAAGCAGTACTAAGTTTTTCCAGCCAACCCTCAATCATTGCCACAATTGCGATCTCGGCATCAGCGGTTAACTCAATCAAGCATTCCCAATCTACCTGTAGCAATTCTGTCTTCTCAGTCGGCACTGCCAACATTTGGCAGTTATAATCATCAGGGTTGGGAGTTGTGCCAAATAGTGCCTCTTTGGCATTACTCTTGAACAGATAACGGCGAGTCCCTTCAACAATACCATTCCTAACTGTGACCGCAAACAAGGCTACAGAACCGGATTTGACTACCCAAATTGTCTGCGGGTTATCCAGCAATATCGGCTCATTGCCTTTAACTTGATATAATTTTCCTGGTAGCTCGCTGATGTCGGTGTGGTTAACCATTTTCTGTTTCCTTACGTGCTTAACTTTCGCTTCTAAGCAGTTGCGAGTACACTCCCTCTACTTGCCACAATTCATCGTGAGTGCCTTGCTGGACTATTCTGCCGCGCTCAAGGACAATAATTTGGTCGCAGTCGCAAATGGTGCTGAACCGATGGGCAATAATTAGGCAGGTACACCCTCGTCGCCGGAGATTCTGGTCAATAATTTTTTCGATTTCTGCATCCAGAGCACTGGTAGCTTCATCCAAAATCAGGATTGAAGGATTGTTCACCAAAGCACGGGCAATTTCTAGCCGCTGGCGTTGACCGCCACTTAAATTGGCTGCCCCCTCCAATAGCTGAGCATTATACCCTCCAGGCATGGATTCCACTACATCGTCAATAGCTGCATCTTGACAAGCTAGTTTCAGGTTTTGTTCTGAAACCGTAGCATCCCATAAGGTAAGATTCTCTCTGACAGTTCCCCCAAACAGTAGGATATTCTGCTCGACCATGGCAATGGAGTTAGTCAGTACGTGATGGGGAATTTCTTTTTTGTCGAAGCCATCAAAGCGAATTTCTCCTGACCAAGACTCGTCGAGTCCGCTTACCAATTTGCCAATCGTAGACTTGCCCGAACCGCTGCTACCTAATATAGCTACTCGCTGTCCGGGTTTTACCGATAGGTTAAAGTTTTCAATGAGGGGAGGTTCTAGACGGCTGTAGCCAAAGGTAAGGTTTCGCAATTCGATGTAACCTTGTAGACGGGAGAGGGGGAGAGTCCGGGAAGCGAAGCTACTCTTGTGCTCTACTTGCGGATCGGTTGGGTGGTCTAAAACATCATCTAAACGGATTAAATTGCCTTCCAGTTCTTGGAGAGTACTGCCGAATTTCACGAGATTGTTGACAGGCTCTTGAAAGCTGTGCATCATCCCCTGAAAAGCTACAAGCATACCGATGCTGAGATGCCCGTCCATCACCCGTAACCCGCCTAAAACCAGCAATAGCGTAGATGAAAGGGCAGACAAAAGCACTGTTAATACAGAAAGAGTCTGGTTGGAAACCTCTAGTTCCTGCTGGGAATTCATTGCCTTGGTATAGTAACCTGACCACCGAGCAAAGAAATCTGCTTCTAACCCAGATACCTTTAACGTTTCAATATTTTGAAGGGCGGCAATGGATGCGCCTGCTGCTTTGCCATAGTCTTGAACCAATTGCTGATTAGCGTCTACGCGCTGACGGGAAATCCACTGCAAGGTGAGAACATTGAAGGCAGCAAAGCTGATTAAAATTAAGGTCAGTACTTTGTCATACTGGAGCATCACTAGTGCGTAAAAAATCACCATCACTGCATTGATCGCCGTAGTCGCCAATTGTCCGGAAAGAACGTTAGCGACTTGGTCATTCAGACTGATGCGGTCACTGATTTCACCGGCAAATCGTTGAGCGTAGAAACTAGGGGGTAGGCGCAGAATGTGCCACACAAAACGGCTAGACATACCTAAAGCCAACTTAATCTTTAGCCGCCGCAGGTATCGTAGCCGCAGTAGCGTCAATCCGGACTGAAGCAACGCTGCGATCGCCATCCCAAGGAGTAGTGGGCGCAGCCAGTACTGCCGTCCCTGAATCAGGATTTCGTCCACAAACACCTGGCTGAATACAGGGATTACCAATCCGACGAGTGTCAGCAGAAATCCCGCTACTATGCAGTATACTAAAGCTCCAGCAGCACCTTGTAGCCGCGACCAGAGGGATAAAATTAGATTGGGTTTGCGACCGCCTTTGGTGAATTCAGGTCCAGGTCGCATCACCAGCACTAATCCAGTATACCCCTCATCAAACTCCTTTAAGGATATCCTTCGCCGTCCAGTGGCAGGGTCATTGAGATCAACCCGAGATGCGCAAAATCCCTCTACCACCAAGAAGTGGTTGAAGTTCCAGAACACAATGTATGGTGGACGCAGACCTTGCAAGTGTTCCAGTTCCAATTTAGCACCTTCGGCTTGAAGCCCGTATCCCCTAGCTGCTTTGAGCAGATTAACAGCTTTACTGCCATCGCGGGAAATCCCGCACTCTTGACGGAGTTCTAAGAGCGGCACAATCCGACCGTAATAACCGAGAATAATACCTACAGATGCAGCACCACATTCGACTGCCTCCATTTGCAGAATGGTAGGGGTATTTACCCGCTTACCGCGCCTTGTCAGTAGTTTTTGCAGATAATGCCAAGGATTAATCTTTGCCACTAAGGAAGAATTAGTATATACCACTGATAGACCTCAGGATTGGTAAAACATATGTAATCGGAGCCCTCTGTTCCACCTTGACTCTAACTACAGTAGTCGTTCCTGTAGAGATTTTTAGTGTCGGTCCAGAGGAAGAAGACCACTTGTAACCGCTGAATGTTGTAGAATCAGATTCTAGAGTGGCAAATACTTGTATAAATCCCTCATGCTTGTCAGGCACCAGACCCTCGACTACTTCTGGATTACCTATCAGCTTAGCGGCAGCTTCTTTGGTAATGGGAAAAGATGAAACTCCAGTAACGATACCAACAATGCCACCAAAGCGTTCTCGCTTGACTGTTTGGGGGGTGATTTGAATTGTCATCGACCGTTGAATTTTCTTGCCATCTTTAACCGGAAAATAGGTGATGCCGACTAGTTGATCCGATTGATTTTCTACGTCGATGCTGGCAATACGTGTTCCTGAGTTAATGACTTGCCCAGGATTAACGGTCATTTCGAGAATGCGTCCTGAGTGTTGACTAATAATTTGGCTGTTATTTCCCAGTTGCTCTTTGAGTCGGGCAATCTCTCGCTCGACTTCTTGAATCTCTTTTTTGCGAGTGGTTGAAGTTTCTAGGTCTTGTTGAGCTAAGGTAGCTTGTTTACTATCTAGTTCCTGTAATTGTGCTTGAATAGTTTGGATTTCATTCTGCTTGGAAAGATAGTCTTTTAAGGCTTCGGCTTCCTTAACCGCAAGTTGCTTTAGCTGAGATTCAGCTTCATCGATGCTGTTGATTTTATCTAAGTATTCCTGCCGTGATTGCAGCACCAAGTCGTCGGAAACGGCTCCCTGTTGGAAGAGTTTCTGCCGATTATCTAATCTCTTTTTGAAGGTAGGAAGCAGTTCTCGGTGCGTTTGTATGCGTTTGTTCAGATTCTGGCGATCGCGCTTGCTTGACTCAAGACCTTTTTCTCTCAAGATTGGTGTCAGAGACTGCAAGTCCTTCAGCTTTTGCTGTAGAGTCTGGCGTTGCTCTTGAAGTGACTTTTTTTCCTGGTCGTTCCGCTGTAGTTGGAGCACATTGACACCACGATCCTGAGCTTGCAATTGAGTTAGTTTGGTTTGGGATAGTTGTAGCTGCTTGCTTCGATCAACCTGGTCAACTGTTGCTATGACATCTCCTTTCTTGACAATCTCCCCTTCCTTAACATTCAAAGTCAGTAACTGTCCTGCCGTTGTGGTCTGGAGTGGTACAACTTTACTGGGGTAAATCAGCACCCCGCGACCCTCAATAGTAATCGGAATTCGTCCAAAAATACTCCAGACAAAGGCTGCTACCACTAACGAACCGAACGTAACTAGAGGTAGCCAGCTTTTGGGACTAACCACGCGCAGGTTCTGGTCTAACCTCTCTGGAGAAGATAAACGCTCCAAAGACTTTTTGCGGAAAAGTCTGCTCTCTCTGACTTCAGATGGATGAGTAGGTAACTCCTGTGAGGGTTGAGTTAAGGTATGTGAATTTGATTGCGGTGTCAGTAGAAATTTTTCCGATAGCCTTGACTCTAGGTAAACATCTCCCCTGTAAACAGAGTGAATTGCGTTGATTAGTTCTTGAGTAGGAGCATTCTTTAATAAATAGCCTTTTGCTCCCGCCTGTAGCGCCTTATTTATATATTCATTACTATCATAACTGCTGATTACTAGAATTTTGCAATCGGAACGCTTAGAGATAATCTGCGTAGCAGTTATCCCATCCATCTGGGGCATTTCCACATCAATTAGCACCACATCAGGTTGTAGCGATTCTACCAGATGGATGGCTGTGAAGCCATTGCTGGCAGTTCCCACTATCTCCAAATCTGGTTTGGACTCCAGTAAAAGCTGCAGTCTTTGTCCGACAAAATTTTGAGCGTCTACGACAAGGATACGAATCTTTTGCACCCGCTCTTTTTGGCTGGGCTGAACGTCGGAATAAGAGGGGAGTATTTTAACTGTATTTTCATTCACTTTAGTGTTAAATCTAACTTGAAAGTCTACTTTTAATTTGGCGCTACAGAGTGACTAGACCTATAACACTACAAGCCAGTAAATCCAGGGGTAGCTGCAATACTTCTCGGTTAGTAATGATGAACCCGCGAAGATACCCCCTTTTTAAGGGGGGTTGGGGGGATCAAGTCTTAACCGAAAAGTATTGGGAGTAGTTGGAGCGTTAGTAGAAAATTAGTTTGAAGAAATGCGATGATTCCTAAGTGTAACGACAAGTTGCAATTAACCTATTTAGTATTTAGCAACTTATCTTCACTCAGATCTTGCACCAACCTCTAACGAATAGAATTCGCGGCTATACAAACCAAGTCCCTTCGGGTTCGCAGTCCCCTACGGAGGGAAACCCTCCTGCAGGATCTGGCGTTAGCGCAGCGTTAGCGAGGCACGAGCGTCACCCGAAGGGGTTTTGTCTGTGTAGCCAAGCCAGCGCGCATGAGGAGGGTTTCCCTCCGTAGGCGACTGGCGCGCGAATTCCATTCGCCAGGTGCAAGATGTGAGTTCAACTACTTTTTATAATCATCAATTTGAGCATATCACTTCAAACTTTAAATGAGCTATCTAAATTCTTTAGAAATAAGTCAGCTAAATTCTTTCGTATTACTGTAACACCATATTTCAACCTTCCTGTCAACGCCCTTTTAGTTAATTCGGCAACGACGCACAAAGGCTAAGCCTAGAGCGCTACATAAAAATAGACCCAAAACCGAAGAAGGTTCTGGGATACGCTGTGCCGCAAGGCTTAATGCTCGATCAGCTTGGATCAAGCCATATCCAGTGCCAAAGTCAAATCCAATGTCAAATTCAGGGGTACTTGGATCGTCCATATCAATGGCAGACCTTTGCAGGATGTCATAAATTTCAGCAGGGGATAGATTTGGGTTTAATTCCAGCAAGAGCGCTGCGACTGCAGCCGCGTGTGGAGCCACCACTGATGTTCCAAAGACGTTGGGAAACTCGTCTCCCTCAACTTCTCGAAAGCCAAAAAAAGTATTATTGACGCCATCTGGAGCTACAATCCCAGGCTTGTTGCGGATTTCGGGATTTGCCAAACGGTTGCCGTTGGAATCGAATAAAATTGGAGTGCCTCCGGCGGCGGAGAACGGCTCTATCAGAGGAGGCTCTACACCAAACTCTGGGGTATCAAGATAGAAAGCTGCTCCAACAGCCAGCGCTCCTTTAGCATTGGCAAACCCAAAAAGGGTGCTGCTAGAAGTGTTAAACTCGTTAATCTCAAAGTCTAGCCCCTCAGTAACGTATTTTAAGAGATTAGGAGCAGAACCCTCTTTTAATGCAATTGCTAGGTTAAATTCGGTGCTTTGAGTTTCATTAATGAAGTTAAAAAATTCTAGAGGGTCTTTACCAATATTAGATTCAGTACTGCTTGCCAATAATTCAGTACCGGAACTGTCATATAAAAAAATATCGAGATCGTTGGGGGAGCCTGTACCCCCACTCACAGAAAAGAAGGGTGAATCCCATTGCAACACAAATGAAAAAAGAGAGTCGGAAATCGGTATCGTGATGCGCTGAAACGTATCTACGCCAGGTCCAGGATCAAAATCGTGTAGCTCGCCTCCAGAAATTGGGTCAATCACACCACTTGGATTAAAAGGACTTACATAGGATTGACGCCCTGCGTTTCCAGCGGCGGTAAAGAATGAGACTGCAGAGTTACCTGGTCTAGATACTACTCTGTCAACAGCCTGGGCTATCACTCCATCTTGGAACATCGGCTGAAGAAGAGGATTGACATCACTGACGATAACCCTAGCCCCTGCATCAGCAAGCTTTTCAATCGCGTTGGCATATTCGGCTTGACTCTCAACCAATCCTGTGTGAAAGATAAAATTAGCACCAGGAGCAATATCATACATGATTTGCATGAGGGCATTACCTTCATCAGTACCTGTACCAGGAGAGCCATCAATATCCCTTAGGACTCTAATTCCTTTTGGCAAGTCACCACTGTCAACATCAATTTGTGAGAAGCCTAAATTATTAAAGCTGTCAGAAATTACCCCGATCAAAACACCCTTCCCAGTGACACCAAAACGTTCTCGAGCGATATCAGATCTCATGGCTATATCCCCTTGAGTAGTCGTCAATCCGACCCCAAAAGCTTTTTCATTTGGTAACAGATTAATAGCGGCAGTTGCTGTAATGAGTACTGAGGTGATGACCCTACAAAAATTGTTCATCGTATTAAGTAGTATTACTATTTATAAAATTTACATTATCATGTTTATTTAAACAATTATCATTGCTCTGACTTTTCACGTCATGTGGAAAAACCAACGCAAAACCTAACCCCCCAGCCCGCTTCCCTTTTAGGTTCGGGTGAGAATTCAAAGCCTCTCTCCTTGCAGGAGAGAGGAATGGAAGCGAGGTTTTCCAGATAAGAGTGAAAAGTAAGTTGCATTGCTTTCCTGAGATAAAAATTAGAAACCCCGGATTCATCCCACACGCTTATTTGTGTTTAAGTGGGGGCTGAACCGGGGTTTTTGAGAAACCAGTGGGAATTCCTTACCCGCTAGTTTCTCTGAGAAAAGAGGACGGAATTGCTAATTATACAGATTGAACTCTAACATTGGAATATGTCAAGGTTCTGGTTCCAGTTTCATAACCACTTACGTTGCCGTAGCTAAGATTGTTAACTAGGGAATCGGTAGGTCTATAGATTCTAACACGGTCACCACCAGTGGAATATGATATAATGCCGCCAGCTACGGATTCGAGTTCTGCATCAGATACTTGTGCATCAACTAAGTTAGCAGAAAGAAGTTGTTGCAATTCTTCTTTGATTGTGTTTTGCATTTTCTTGGCTCCTTAAGTAGGAAATTATTTGGAACAAATGTGATGATTCTTAACTGGAATGACAAATTGTAATTAATCTATGAGGCATTGAGCAACTTGTCTTTAACCACTTTTTAGAATCAACAATTTCAGAATAGCAGTTCAATTTTTACCTGAGCAAGCTAAATTCTTTAGGAACAAATCAGCTAAATTCTTTAGATTTTCCTCAATTTATCAATTTATTGAGTAAGTAGGTAAGCACAAATAAACCTATTCTCGTTTTCTCGTTCCCTTGCTCCTACTTGAATGCATTCTCGGAGGCTCTGCCTCCTTACTCGGGAGGCAGAGCCTCCCGATCTGCTTTACTAGGCACCAGCTGAGCAACGAGACTCGTTTGTATTTTCAAGGGTTACAGCTTAAGTTGACACCAATGACGGCCGTTCGCCCCTACCCATGCATTTGTATCAATAAAAAAGTGAAATGGTATCACTCCCTTGTATAATGCTGTGGGAGCAATGTGAGGTGGCTTATGCTACATCCCACAGGTTTTTGTAATTGAGCCACGATAAGCGCTGCGCCACTGTCCAAGAGCCATGCCAAAGGTTTTGCGAAACAGGCGAAACAAGCACCACGTATTGCGATACCCTACCGCTTCGGCAATGTAATCTATTGATTGGTCGGTTTCTTCGAGTAGCGAACAGGCTGCTACCATCCGGCGCTTAGTAATCCAGCGATGCACGCTCTGTCCTGTCCGACGTCGCACTAAATCGGTTAGATAAGCTGCAGAGTAATCAACTGCCTGTGCCACGTCACGCAAGCTGATCGACTGGTGATAATTGGCTTCGATGAAGTCGAAGACTGTACTCAACTGGGGACAAGCAGGAAAGATTGACTTTTGGTCTGTTGGTTTGGCAGTGTCAGCAGGTGGTGGGGCTGGAACTC
>CAXTSI010000079.1:0-1275 GCA_964246695.1 uncultured bacterium | reverse complement strand
TTGGTTTGGCAGTGTCAGCAGGTGGTGGGGCTGGAACTCCTAGGGACTCAACAGCGTACCACTGCCTAAGGGCTGCCTGTTTTTCTAGTTGGGCAGTAATCGCCTCCAGTAATTCCTCTACCGTAGAAGGCTTGGTGAGATAGTTATCTGCTCCCAGATTCATGCCTCGGCAAAGTTCAGCCTTAGCAACCTTGGCAGTCAGAAAAATGAAAGGAATCATCGCTGTAGCAGGGTTTTGGCGCAGCGAGGTTAGGACGTCGTAACCATCGAGTTCCGGCATCTTAATGTCGCAAATCACCAAATCAGGCAATTGTTCTTGCGCCCGCTGCACACCAACAAGACCGTTTTCCGCACCGATGGCGTCGAACCCTTCAGCCTCTAAGCATTCTAGAAACATCTCTCGGCTTTGTGCCTCATCTTCAATCACTAGAATCTTTTTCATATAAGTCCTAGATATTTGTCGCGGTCTCAAAATCTCGCCAATTCTTCGTAGTGGGCTGCTCAAAGTTTCGGGCGAAAAACTTCAGCCCAATATTTCTGGCTGCATTTAAACCAGATTTTAAACCAGATTTTTATATTTACAGATAAAAATCTATGGCGCTAAATTAATCGTTCTTGGCTCAAATTTTAGTTTTCCTGCTTCTGATGTACCAATGATGAAAACATCATCTATCAACTTAATAAGATGTTCAACTTCTGTTTGGATACGATCAAGATACTTGAGTTTTTTCTCCTCAGTCCATTGGTGACTGTAACTTTTCAACGCGCTGGTGGCAAATGAGATAACGTGCAGCTGGTTGCAGAATTCATGAGAAACCATACAGACAAACCTGGCTCTCAGTTCGCTCTCGTCTTTTTCTTGTTCTAGAGCCTGCCGAACTTTTGCTTCTACTTGTTTGCGCTCAGCAATCTCGCGGCACAATTGCTCATTGGCGTTCCTTAATTGGGCTGTGATCTCTTGTACTCTGCACTCTAGCGCTTCATTAGTCCTTTGTAGGGCTATTTCTGCCTGCTTGCGTTTGGTCATATCGCGGACAAAGATTAGGACTTACGCACTATACAAATTGAGCATCATGTGTGTAACCTGATATCTTGCACCAGCATCAAAAACCGGGTTTCTTGCAAATATTGAAGGCTGAGACCCTTTATTTGTGGTTGAGAAACCCGGTTTTTTAGGTCTTATTGAGAATGGTGCAAGATCTGAGTAACGGAATTCGGTCGTTTCAGCTCGTAGAATTGACCACGTGGTAAGGGCGCGGAAACCGCGCCCCTACG
>CAXTSI010000078.1:7860-23362 GCA_964246695.1 uncultured bacterium | reverse complement strand
CCAATGTGTACCTATTTTCTACGGTAACCTTTGCGAACCCTGTGAACGGTTACAACATTGTTTGTGCTTCTAAGGCTGGTTTTGCTTGCATTGCTTGGTCACAGAGAACTATCCTCACACGCGATGCAACCTTCAGAGCATCTCGTGCAGGGGCATCAGGATAGCGACTTCGGTCTAAAATCTCAGCCTGTAAGTCTGCTATTTCCTTAATTAAAATTGTTCTATGAAGTTCTAAAATTGCTTTGCCGATGCGTTGCTGTTCTTGTCTGCTGTGTTCAACCAGTAAATGAAGATAGGCAAGCTGACTTGATAAATTATCTAAACGCTCCTCAATCCGATGAAAGCCAGCTTCCAGGGATTTTTGTACATTATCTAAAGCATTTTGAATTTGGTTTAGTTTATAGCCCATGTAGGCAAATCCAGCAATACTGACACCAAGATTCAAAACACTTGCTCCAGCAGCAATTTGAGTCAATTGTAGAACATACACGCTTATTAAAATATCCAGAGTTATGAGTAAAGTTATCAATTTTACGACTGGTTAAATCATATCCTCTGGCAATATCATTTGCCATTACAGGAATGATAACTTTACTCAATTTTTCCTCTAGCTCATAGGCACTTTGGTTATTTTTGAACGCGTCTCTTACCGGTGAAATTAGCTCCCTTGTTAAATCTTGTTCAACTACCTTAACGGCTTCAAAAAGCTGTAAAAAACCCTGAGAGCGTTTTTTTTGGAACCTTTGTTCTACACGACTGCGAGCGTCTGCATCGTTTTTCTTTAAGTCTTCGATAGTGTTTTTAGCGTCGGTAAAGAATTCTTCACGGATATTTTCAACTGCTTCATGCCACCTTCGTTACTAGGTTTTCAACCGCCTCACCAAGTTCTCTTAATTGGCTGCGGGCATTACGCAAAATTGTTTCAACATCGATGGTCATTTTATCTGTCCACGAAAAAATACACAGAACTTATATGGCTATATACATAGGGTTCCCAAAAATTATTCAGAAATTACAAAACTAATGCACGTTCAGTCTGCCTGCTGAAAATGAATCCTTAGCGCAAAAATTACGGCTTTCCTCAAAGTTTAAATGAGAATTTTGGGTGCGAACTGACTTGTCAGCGCCAGCGCTATCGTGCTTGCGTAGGAATGAGCTTTACAGCGACCAGCGCGGCAAACTCAAAGTTTTCATAACTTATTTTTGACTTTTTTGTTTGCGCGGTTAGACGAACCGAACTTCCCCTGAGGGTAATCATGGTCAAGTGACAATGTGGCGCTACTCTAAATCTCGGCAAACTTAAGGATTTAAGCCCGTAAGGTCGAGGAAACCGATAGCGCAGGGGTTTTTAGACGGATATGAGGGGTCACTAAGACCTGCACAGTGTCACCCCTACGAGAGGGAGTTGTTTGCCGTAGCTTGCTGTGCAACGGACAGTTAGTCCGTGCCTGTTTGATACCAAGATTATAAAATTTGTGGCGATTAAAACCGCCGCAAATATTTATCTTCTTAGCTACCTTCTTCCATGCTCCCGACTTCAACTTGTCCTCTGGCTTTTTGAAGTAAGAATCAAGGCGTTTGGGTAATCTTTCAATCCGATTCTGTCCACGACGCGCAATTACCAAAGCAGCAGCGCAACCAGAATTCAGACCGTAAACTGCCATATATTTTGTGACACCGATAACACTGGTGTAGGCAGCATCAACTTTAATCAGTTCTATCCCAGACTTCAAGCATTTAGACTCCATCATCTGGATAAACTGACTGTAAGCCATATTTGAAAGCATCCGTGCATATTTAGCACCTTTCTCTTTTATTGATGCTTTCTTCTTGGCAAAATCTAAATCCTCAATCACTACTGGAACACTGTACTCTAGAGCGATTCTAGCTATAGCTGAGACAGCTTTTCCAATAATATCTTTAGTCTGCGCACTCCGCTTGGATTGAACATTGATTTTAATAGTCCCGTGGCGCTTTAAGTTTCCATGACGGTCTATTAACGACCAATCAATGCTACTAGGATTAAAATCTATTCCTACCGCTCCATTCTGTAAAGACGACTGCACTACGGGGTCTAACGTGTCGAGCGTTGCATTAACGTATAATGTGCCGTTTTTTCTAACTAATTCATAGGTGACTGGCTGCTTACTACCATTCCTAGAAGTTTCTTTTTTCTCTCCATTGTTGCCTTTACGAGTTGATGTGTGTCTAACTGGCTCTATTGCCGCTAGCAGCCAATCTTGACCATGTGCAAAGCTAATATCATAAAGAACGACGGTATCACCATACTTGGTTTTTAATTTAGGAGTAACGGTGATAGTTAGTGTGCGCAATACTGAATCGTATCTAACTAACTGGTTTCCACTCTGGTAATTTTTTGAGCCGATAAAAAAGCTCCGCCCTGAACGAGCTTCCCGCCAGTCTAAAAGCCATTCTTCTTTGTTTTTGTATCCGTTCTCCTCTAAACGATACTGCTTTTCAAATAACTTAGATGAACCGAATGTCACTGTAAACTTTCCAGTAGCACTTGACTCTTTAAGTTTAGAAATCTTGACCTCAAGCTTCTCTATTTTTTGGCGTTTAAAATGAATTTTCCTTGTGAGTCTACTAGCTGTAGTTTCTTGCTTAGAATCAATCGCTTTTTTCAGCTTAAATTCTAGCTTTCTAATCGTCCGATGAATTCCCCTGATTCGTTCAAAATTTTCCTCTATGTAAAGGTTTACTAATTCAGATTGACTTACGTAAGTCGCAGACGCTTTGTTGTAAACATTTTTAGCTTCAGAGTTAGACATTCCAAAGCGTTTTTCTAACAATGAGCAAATAGTTTTCTCTAACTCTGACTCTTTAAGTTGTGTTTTACCAATCCGATTGCGCAAAGTAAAAGCTGTACGGGTAGCTTGTCCGAATATATCTCCATATTCTTTCAAGTAATTTAACGCTGGCTGATTCTGGATATTACTGGCTGCTATGGTTTGAATAGTTACAACGGACAGAGCTACGTCACCTCCTGTTTTTCTGTGTATATTCCTATTATACAGGATCTTCGGCTTCGATTCCGCAAGTTTCTACAATTTTTTTTGCACTTTTTTCTAATTCTTCAAGTACTGTTTTATTTTGATGGCTACGTAATCCGTATAGTCTGGCAGAAAATACTGTTATCACGAATAGCACATCAAGACTAATTCTTGCTCTGGGGAACTATTAACATCATGATTCAGGATTACTACTTCAACGTTCAACTGTTCACACAATGAAAAAACTAGTGAGAGCGCCGAACCTGAGCAATCTGTCTTTATTGGTAATGACTAACCGCTTTACCTCCCCTGATAACAACAGTTTGATTAGTTTCGTTAAACCACGCTTGTTATAATTAATTCCTGACCCTATATCACTAATTACCTCATATTGGTAACCTTGTTTTTCGCAATGTCCTGCTAGCACCAAGGACTGTCTTTGTAAATCTTCTTTTTGTGGTCTGGTACTAACACGCGCATAACAGATAGTCTTTCCATCTATGAGCAGTCGTTCCCAAAAGTGTGGCTACATCATATCTACGATGACCTCCTGCCGTCCGTTCTGGTATAATCTTCCCTTCGCTCTCCCATGGACTCATAGTGTCAGGATGCACCCCTAACAAGTTACTCGCTTCTTGTATTGTTATCTTTGGCATATTCTTGAAATACTCAACTATACCAAAGATAACATAGGTTTAAGTTATGCAGTACTCACCCGATCGCCTTCCCTACTGCCTCTTTACCTCCCTGGACAGCGATCGCCTAAATCCTTTTAATACTGTCTATATTTGTTACTAAAAATTATGTGTTTTTACTCAATTTATTTTGTTGCTTTTTACACTCGTAGCCGTATGACAAAATGAAGTGCGGAATGTGGGTGATAAGCTACCGTCGCCGGGTGATTTGTACCGTTAGATCTCAGCCCCTTTGTGGGGGCAGGGTGGCGAGGTCGTGGAGGGTATGGCTAGCAGAAGAGTGGTCACTTTTTCAACCAACTTGTAGATCGATAGGCAATACTTTTTTCCAAGCGTCTGATTCATTCGCAGCACACCAAAGGTCATATTTCTGCTGAAGGTTTAACCAAAGCTCAGGAGTGGTTTGAAAGGCAGTAGCCAAGCGAAGTGCCATATTAGGTGTGACGCTTGCCTGTTCGTTAACTATCTCGGATGCAGTTTTGCGAGAAACATTAAGAATGTCCGCAAGTTGAGTAATTGTCATGTTAAGAGGTTCAAGATATTGACGCTTGATTAAGCCTCCTGGATGTCTAGGTTTTCTTTTAGTAATCATGTTTTTAATTCCTAATGGTAATCTTCGTAATTTACGTCGTAAGCGTCGCCGTCTTCAAATGTAAAGGTTATACGCCAATTTTTGGACACAGTAACTGACCACTCTCCTTTTCTGTTTCCTTGTAATTGATGAAGTCCGGAACCTGGGTATCGCATATCTTGGATCTCAGAAGCTGCGTCAAGTCTGTCGAGTATATCTAAAAGCTTATCCGCGTGTGCTGGTTGAATACCGCTTCTGTCATCATCTTCAAAAAGCTTTTTTAGTGCTTTATGGCTAAATGTTTTGATCACATCCCTACTGTAACCTTTAAGGTTACAGTATTCTACCGCAATTATTAAGTCAAATATATCACTATATCATTAATCAGTGTTCAGCGCTCAGACTTGGCATACTTATGTCTCTAACATGGGAGAAGGCTAACTTGCCCGTGCCCCAAGTCTAAAGACAATGGGCAGATTCATTGACGAGACCTCGCTCTTGCTTGGGCTTTAACTTCCTCCCAAGGAATAACAGCACTGGGGTTAGCGGCATGGTCTGCAAGACGACGTGCTAACTCCTGTCTTTGAGCCTCCGTCAACTCAAGCTGCTCCCCATTGTTAGCAACAATGCTGTCCCAAATCGCTTGCACTAGACGAATGCGTTCGTCAATGCTCAACATTTTGATTTCTGTCAACGCGGCAGAAATATCCATGATTGTGACCTTACATAAAATTGAGCAGGATGTACTAATATTAATAATCAAGGGCACGTCACACAACTGTAACACATGATGGGATTCACCTTGCAGTTGCTACAGTTTACGGCTTGGACTATCTGAAGGGCGTGGAACTGTAAGCATATTGCCAATCCACAGATTCAGCTATAAGCCATCACAAATTAGCCTTGAATCTGGAACACGTTCTGCCAACTATTATGGCTAAATGTCTTGAGCGTATCTAAACTGTAACCCTTGAGGTTACAGCAGTCAACTGTAATTTTTAAGTTAAAGCGATCGCTATCGTAAATCTGTCCTCGCGATCAGTTTCGCCACCTCACCGCAATTGCGTCGGTTGGGAGTGAGGTGCTTTTATAATAGATACATAAAAGGACTTAATATAATTTCCCATTCCCCAATAATTATGGTGCAAACAATTCAAGCAAAAGATGTCACATTATTAGACTTAGAAACTCTATTTGGACTACAGCTAATTCGGGATAAGCAATTTTTTCGGGAATGGCAAGATAATTTATCTGAGATTACTGAACTGGAAAGACAACAATTAGACAAAGTTCAGGCAGGATATTTTAATTTACTAAGGTATCCACCTATGCTTGAAAATGTTGTCAAAATGTCAGTATTAGACCCACTTTTATTTATTGGTGACTTTTATTTATCTCCGTTTTATGTTAGGTCGGAAAAATCTATAGAAATTTCCGCAGCAGATGAAGATATTGTCATCAAGGGTAGTTTGGATGTCTTGATTTTAAAAGAACAATTTTGGGTAATGGTGATTGAATCCAAACAGGCAGCTTTTTCTATAGAAGCTGGACTAGCTCAAATCCTAGCTTATATGTTAGCAAATCCTTACCCAGAAAAGCCTAGTTTTGGCATGATTACCACTGGAGGAAGTTTTATATTTCTGAAATTAGTTAAAGGAAAAAACCCCAATTATGCTACCTCTAAAGTTTTTGAACTCCGAAATCCTGACAATGAATTGTACGATGTTCTTCGTATTTTAAAACGCCTTAGTCTGTTAGTGGTTTCCTAAACTGGTTAAAAGAGATCAAGTGAATGGAGATAACAAATGACTAATAGCGACACTGACCTGCTTTACCAAGCTGTAGTGCTACGACAAGAGCAAAACTATAAAGGCTGGATGTGTGAAATCTCTACGGGTTATCCAACAGGTGTAATTTGCTTGAAATTTACTAAGCAAATGATGTTAGAAAGAATTAGCGACCCCATTAAGCCAACGACTGATTCAAGATTAATTTACATTGGTAATACGCAACGCCATTCTAACTGGCAATACGAAGCTTGGCTACGTGCTAAATTTGATATAGATACACTTGAAGAAAGTCGGTTAGGAGGTTAGGTCAATCTACGTGGACAAAGGTCATAATAGAAACATCAATACCGTTCGGTTAACTGAGATCTTGCACCATTCTCAACAAGACTAAAAAAACCGGGTTTCTCAACCTTAAATCAAGGGTATGACCATTAGTCATTCTCAAGAAACCCGGTTTTTCACCCAGGTGCAAGATGTAAGTTAAGGTAATTCGTGAAAAATCCATGCGTGTAGAGACGTTGCACCTGCTAGTCTCTGGGGTTTAAATGAGGAAATAATCTGCTCCGAACCGTATTGGGTAGTGACTGAGGAAGCGCACATTCTTACAAATAAAAGGGTGGGCGATCGCTGAAATTGTTGTCTACAGAATTAGGGCTTCGATTTTTGCCTGCACTTCTTCAATTAAATCCTGCTCTGCTTTCTCTACAAACAGAATTTTTCTGGCTCTCCAGTCTAAAGATTTGATTTGGTCAGTTAAGATTACACCACTAGTTTTCATACCCTCTGTTAAAGGTACTTCAAAACTAAGACCTTTTTTGCGAGTAGTAACAGGACACGCTAAAACCATAGAAGCCATTCGATTGTACTTAAATGGTGACACGACTAAAACAGGGCGATAACCTTGCTGTTCTCGCCCTTGTCGTTCCAGATCAGTATTTAGTGTTTTGGCAATTTCTTCAAACGACATACCTGAGTTTTTTAACGCGAATGCCCGTTTGACCAAATCAGCCGTAATTTCCACTAATCCAAATTCCAACTTGACAATATCACCTCTGTCTGGAGTGTATGAACTATTTACCAAATTTCATTCCCCACAGCGATTCCGGTATCAATTTCCGAATGGAATTTATCTGGTGTCATGCCTTCTAGCAATTCATCAAGCGTATATTTTTTCCGCTTTTTTGGTGTAATGACAATGCTGTCACCCGAAATGCTAAAAGTCACATCAGTTCCTTCTTGGATTTGTACCTGTTCAGCCAATGCTCTAGGAATGCGAACAGCTAAGCTGTTTCCCCACTTAGTAACGATGGTGGTCATAAATACCCCTAATAATGTTCGTTAAAGAATTACACGATCAATGTAAAACTTGCATAGACAGACAAAAATAACTCGTTACTTTTTGTATATACTTTGAATATACATAACAAGTTCTAAAAATGTCAACTGTTAAGTTTTAGAGGATATTTTAGCTAAATTAGAGATAGCACCTCCTTCTCAAATTTTTAAGACAAGTAATGAACCAAACTTTATTTCATCTTGCCTTCCCTGTCACTGACATTGCCCAAACAAAAGCATATTATATTGATGGTCTAGGCTGTACCTCCGGTCGGGAAAATCACCACGCCTTAATTCTCAATCTCTACGGTCATCAACTGGTTGCTCACCTTACAAAAGAACCACTCAAACCCCAAGGCAGTATCTATCCTAGACACTTTGGGCTAATTTTTACATCAGTTGGTGACTGGGAGGATCTACTAGCAAGAGCGCAACAGCAACAGCTTCTTTTTAAAGAAGAACCCAAGCAACGCTTTGTTGGGTCTGCTTTAGAGCATTGTACTTTCTTTCTAGAAGACCCTTTTTATAATTTAATGGAGTTCAAGTATTACTGTTCCCCTCAGGCGATTTTTGGGAGTTACGAGTATACGCAAATTGGCGAATCGGGGCTATAGCGGCTCATAAATCGCGTTCTCCACCGCGCCCTTGAGCGCTAATGTGATATTCTGTTGATAGTAGCGGGGGTTTCACTGGGTGAATCTTGATCGGGAATTGAAATAACTGGGCTTGCCAGTGCTTCTGCTAGTGCTGCTAAACTTGTGGAATCCGTCAGCATTCTAGCATGAGTCAAAACTGGCACTATCACATTCCGTCCTACAGGCATTTGTGAACTATTTGCTGGGAAAATCATCAAATCATAAGGCGTCCAAATAGAGGTAAAATCAAGGTGTTCCAACATAGCAGCATCTCGATTCAAATCCTGTAAAAAAGCACTGTCTGGACGCATCTGAATACAACCCAGACCTTGGCGACAGTAGGCAATCCATGTGCCATTATTCGGTGCTGAGAGGGTAATGAACCGCTGCACACGATTTATTCCTCCTAGTCGCTGGACATAGTAACGGCTGACAACACCACCCATGCTAAAACCTACCAAATCTAGGGGTTGTTCTGGCGAAAAAGTAGCGTTAACATAATCAGCGACCTGCTGTGCCAATTGGTCAAGACCCATATTGCCATCATTGGGTACTAAATCTAGGTCATACACGGTCCAACCCCTCTGCATTAGATAGGGAACCATTCTATGGAAAACTCGACCTGTGTCAAAAATACCATGCACTAATAACACGGGATTGCGCTGCTTAACAAGATTGTTCATCTACAAAAAAATAAAGCTTAATCTAGTCACTACAAAATTTTACAAAGTATCATCGCCACTTACAAACGAGCTATGACACTCTCTCCACTGGGAGGTTCAACACCACTTTCTTGACTTATAGCGCTTTTCGTTTCAATAAGGTACACCCTTTCTCTTATGGGATAAGCTCTCCAGCCCGTCCATGTCTCGTGCGGGCTTTCTATGCAAGGGCGCCAGTCGCCCGTAGCTCCGGAAACACTCGTGTCGGCGCTGACGCTCCCCCACAAGATATGTACCTTACCAATACGGGAACCGCTATAAATACGTAATTTTCAAAGTAATATAACTGATATCTTGCACCAGCATCAAAAACCGGTGAATCCAGCGCTCTCCGGCGGGTTTCCCGCGCAGTGGCTCCTGGTGAACCCGTTAGCGAAGCGGTAGCGAGGAACGAGCGTCAGGGGTTTCTTGCAAATATTGAAGGCTGAGACCCTTTATTTGTGGTTGAGAAACCCCTTCGGGTGACGCTCAGTAGCGCTCGTCCCTCTGCTGGTGTACCCGAAGATCGCAACGCTTACGCTACCGCTGACGCTCGAGTACTCGAAGTGTTAGCAAACGATGCCCTAAATTGTCGATCTCAAAACGATTGTTGTAGTAAATAGTACCAATCCAAGACCACCAGATAGGTACAAACAGCACAACAAAGCCGAGAAAACCGAGCCAAGAAATGTTGCGATTGAGCGCTTGGGCTAACTCAGCAACGGCAGCTACGAAAACCAAGTCATAGAAGAGTTCTAGCTGCGTTGCATGCCGTTCTTCTTCGTCTTGGTTAATTCGTAGTCGGGGGGGCTTCCACCAACGTTTCACCTAATAAACTCCTGCCTTACGCATCATCTGGGGCGCGGAAACCGCGCCCCTACGGTCAAAATAATTCGGAACGCGATAATTCGTAATTATTACCCCATGCATAAATGCATTAGCTCTGTAGTTGTGAAAACTGCTGTAATTCCTAGCCTGCATTTTTCTACCGATTTTTACAAGTAAAGATTGCTGCGTTAAGGATAAAGTTAAAATTTTATAATAATAGGACGGGAGCAACAGGCATGCGGCGATCGGCTCTTCTGAGCTATTGGGCTACGATCGAAAAATCAGCTAATTGGTGACAGTCATGTCTGCTACATCCACACCTCAACAACAGACTATTGAACTTGGAGAGCAGGGGAATCTCGTTCTTCCTGAATCGATTCGTCATCAACTTAACTTGCAACCAGGCGAAAAACTCATTCTCACCCTGGAGTCTGATGGCAGCTTACGCTTGACCAGTTTACGAATTCAAATCCAAAACCTGCAAGGAATCTACAAAGAAATCGCGTAAGGATTCAGCCTTGCTGACGAACTAATTCAAGAGCGTCACAAAGAATCTCAATAATGAGCCTAAAAGTCACAAGCGTTCTGACTTGCGATCGTGTTTGGGCAAATCTAAATATTGGTGTATCTATAACTCTGATTCGGTAAAGAAGAAATGCTGCTGATGCGATCTTAGGACTTACGCACACTCTACGAATTCTTGGCGTTCTTGGCGTCTTCGCGGTTCGATAAATTAAGCTTTTTGGCAATTTTTGCGTAAGTCCTGGATCTGTCGTAGGCGGCAGCGCTAACGCTATTGCAAGAGCGCAAAACTGTCAATTTGCTCAATCGTCTGTTCAGAATTTTCATGATTTCCTCTTTCGATTTAGCCTGGAGATCCCTGGGAAAGATGATGTAAGGTGGTGGATGCGGCATTGCAGGTGTTCAACAATCATCTAATCGAGATCCGGAATAGCCTGGAACAACTGGAAAGAAGCCTGCAAGTCTGAACAATCACGTTGAAAAGGAGGTAATTTGAACTCAATGACAGTAGTAAACAGTTTCAGTGGTGGTGGTCTGCGAAGTTGGCTCAGTCGTACTTTTGCCCACTGGCGGGGTGACCTGACCGGAGGATTAACCGCCGCCGTGGTTGCCTTGCCTCTGGCACTAGCGTTTGCGGTGGCAAGTGGGGTAGACCCAAAAGCTGGGCTTTACACTGCGATCGTGGCGGGCATTGTGGCAGCACTCTTCGGCGGTTCTCCGGTGCAGATTACGGGACCAACCGGAGCAATGGCAGTCATCCTAGTGGGGATTGTCTCTAAGTATGGGATTGAGAAAGTTTGGATTGCCGGGGTGATGGCAGGCATTATCCAGGTAAGTCTGGGAGTTGCCAAACTGGGCAGATTGGTCAAATTCATTCCCTATCCCGTGACAGCAGGCTTTACCAACGGCATCGCTGTGATTATTTTTTGTGGGCAGTTGAACAACTTTTTTGGGCTGCAATTGCCCCGTAGTGAACATTTCCTTCCCGCCTTATGGCAAACCGTGACCCATCTGGAAGGGTTTAATTGGGCATCGATCGCCCTTGCAACTGTAGTGATTGCGATCAACCTGTTTTGGTCACGGATCGCGACAATCGTACCGGGGTCGTTGGTGGGGTTGATACTGGCAACAGCGATCGCCTCCTTTTTTGATCTTCATGTCCCGACGATCGGCTCGATCCCACAATCTTTGCCCCTGCCTCAGGGGATTCCCCACTGGAACAACCTGGGACTGATCCGGGAATTAATTAATCCAGCATTAGCCTTAGCAGCACTGGGCAGTATTGAATCGCTGCTCTCGGCGGTGGTTGCCGATGGCATGACCGTCAGCGAAAAACACAACAGCGATCGCGAGTTGATCGGACAGGGTCTAGCTAATATTATGATACCCTTCTTTGGCGGCATTCCAGCAACAGGAGCGATCGCTCGTACAGCCGTGAATGTCCGCTCTGGCGGCAAAACTCGGTTGTCTGGAGTGATTCACGGGGTTGCACTCGCAATCATCGTTCTCACTCTGGCACCGTTAGCTGCTCAAATACCTCTAGCAGCTTTGGCAGGCATCCTGATGGTAACGAGTGTGCGGATGATTGAGTGGGAAGCGATCGGCTTACTGATGCGAGCGACCTATTCTGACTTTTCAGTCATGATCCTCACCTGGCTGGTAACAATTTTCTTCGATTTGGTGCTGGCAGTGGAAGTGGGTTTGATTGCAGCGGGCGGATTATTTATCAAACGCATGAGTGAGTTGAGTTTGGCCAAAGTTCCTGAAACAGAAGCCTTTCCCCCTGGTATACCGCTGGAGTTAACCAAGCAAATTGCGGTTTATCGAGTGGATGGTCCTGTTTTCTTTGGTGCCGCTGAACGCTTTGTCACCTTCTTGCGCGATGAACCGGAAGTGAAGTACCTGATTCTACGGCTGCGGTATGTGCCCAACATGGACACCACCGGACTGGTGGCAATGGAGGATATCTACCATGACTTAAAACGGCACGATTGCCGTCTACTCCTCAGTGGCTTGCAACCAGAAGTACAGAAAATTTTGGAACGCAGCGGCTTGCTGGACAAAATTGGACGAGAAAATTGCTTTGAAACGACGGATGCTGCTATCTGTTCGCTAAATCCTGATTTAGAAGCCTGCCAGCAAGGGTTACCATCGAACCTGAAATCGGAAGAACTGGTTGCTTGAGTTTTGTCAAAACTGAGACGTATGTAGTATGTTATCAGCCAGTGCAAAAACTTTAACACCTAGTAGTGTCAACCCGAATCATGTGTAAAAAATAAAACTAGTACTGGCAGGCGCGTCGTGCCTGCCACCATGCGATCGCCAAGCTGGACTACAAAGTTCACGAAGATATTTTTCCTGATCGGGGTTAAAATCAGTAAACATTAACTGTAAAGTAAAAATATCAAACACTATCTTCAAGAAACGTGATGAAAGCCGAGGACTATCCCTTTGTTGAGGAATTTGTAACTGATAGCAAAGGTCAGTTACGTAAGGTTGTCTTGCAACTTGAAGATTATCAGCGATTGATAGAAGTGCTTGAAGAGCAAGGGCTTTACCGAGCAATGCAATTCGTGAAAGGTGAAACACCATTGAGCTTGGATGCAGCCTTGAGAGAACTAGAGTTGTCATGAACGTAGAGTATTTGCCAACCTTTATTAAGGATCTCAAGGCACTCAAAAGTACTTCTGTCTATGACTCAATTAAAGCTTTAGTTTTTGAAGAAATCCTTGGCTATGAAAGTTTTCAGGAGATTAGCAATCTGAAGAAACTTAAAGCTTACGATCGTGCCTATCGTATCCGTATGGGAGATTATCGAATTGGCTTATTCTTTGATAACGAAACAATTACCTTTGCTCGTATTCTCCATCGTAAAGATATATATCGCTATTTTCCCTAGCGAAGCGCTTTAGAGCTTTGTTTTCTTGGCTATTTCCCGAAGTATTTCTAAAAAAGGGGATAAAAATGGGCTAGTAGTATCCCGATGCCAAGCAACTGCAAGCTCCAATTTTGTGGCTATCGCTCAACGCATAGTGCAAGTACCACCAGACATACTATAATATCATGCCAGATAGGAAGTGAGATTATTTGAAGGTCTTAAACTATAAATAGTTATTTTACAGATATATTACCACACAATTGCAAGTTTATGCAATACCCCGACCGATACTTCTGGCTTAGTCAACTACTAGAGGAAAGTTTTAAATTAACTACCAAAGGAAAGATTTAAATCTTAACCTTAGTCTGTCATTATCAAGATAAGACTGATCTGGTGTACAATATCTACTTGACAGTTGCTCAATAAGTATGATAATAAGGGATTTTGTAGAAATTCACAATTAAAAAACTTGAATTCGTCAATAATACAGTGTTCTTTGCTGAAAAGAATAAGACTATCTTTAATTGTCCAGTCATGTTTACAGCTTTGAAGAAAAAATAAGACAAATATTATCATTAAATCGCTCCGGCGAGAGATGTGATGGCATGAAAGGCGCAAGAGCGATCCTTGAGAGCGATCGCCCCCATCACCTCTGGACATTCAAGACCGTATGTAATTAAAGGTCAAAATCTACGTTAGCTTTATGCTCTAACCATGCTGTTCAACAAGAACTGCTGAGAAACCTCCGGTTGAAAACTTAGTACTCTAAAAGTTAGCACTACGAATCATTAAACGCATTTCATTAGGTAATTCCATGTGGATAGTCCGACTCGCCTTACGTCGCCCGTACACATTCGTTATTGGGGCATTGCTCATTGTCCTCCTAGGTGTATTGACAATTTTACGTACACCTGTTGACATTTTTCCTGCCATTAATATTCCGGTCGTCAGCATAGTTTGGACTTACACGGGCGTGACGCCGGAAGAAATGGCACAGCGCATTGTCACAATTAGCGAACGCGCTATCACCACGACTGTTGGTGACATTGAACACATGGAATCTCAATCCCTGAGTGGACTCAGTGTGATTAAGGTTTTCTTCCAACCAAATGCCAACATGCCCTCGGCAGTTGCCCAAATCACATCTATCAGCCAAACAGTTCTGCGCCCTCTGCCACCCGGGATCACACCGCCGTTTATCATCCAATACAACGCTTCGAGTGTGCCGATCATCCAGATGAGTGTCAGCAGTCCAACTCTTCCGGAACAAACAATCAGCGACAATGCCACCAACTTCATCCGTACCCAGTTGGCGGTAGTGCAAGGGGCGAGTGTACCTTTGCCCTACGGTGGTAAACCTCGGCAGATCATGGTCGATATCGACCCGCAGGCGCTTTATGCCAAAGGTGTTTCTGCCCAAGATGTCACTAACGCTGTTAGCGCCCAAAACCTCATTCTGCCCGCAGGTAATGTGAAAATAGGCGATCGCGACTACGCCGTGCAGCTCAACAATAGTCCAGAAGTCGTGTCAGCCCTCAACGATTTGCCAATTAAGCAAGTCAACGGCACCGTGGTTTACATTCGCGACGTGGCGCAGGTAAGGGATGGCTTCGGGGTGCAAACGAACATCGTGCGCCAAGATGGGCGACGTTCTGTCTTGCTTAGCATTCTCAAAAGTGGTAGTGCCTCCACCATTGATGTCATCAAGCGCGTTAAACAAATCTTGCCTCAGATCCAAGCAACCGTGCCGAAGGAACTGAAATTATCGTTCTTATTCGACCAATCCCTGTTTGTTAAGGCTTCTATTGATGGGGTGATCAAAGAAGGGCTGATTGCTGCGTGTCTCACAGCATTGATGATTCTGGTTTTCTTGGGGAGTTGGCGCAGCACTGCGATCGTGGCAGTCTCGATTCCCCTTTCTATCTTGGTTTCGATCATTGTCATGAGTTCTTTGGGGCAAACCTTCAACATCATGACCTTGGGTGGTCTGTCCCTAGCTGTTGGTATTCTGGTAGATGATGCCACGGTGGAAATTGAAAACATCCATCGTAATCTAGGACAAGGCAAACCACTCAAGCGGGCGATCTTGGATGGTGCGCAGCAAATCGCCACACCAGCGCTTGTCGCAACGTTGTCTATTTGTATTGTGTTTGTACCAGTGGTGTTTTTAAGTGGGGTGGCACAGTACCTGTTTGTACCGCTAGCGATGGCGGTAGTATTTGCCATGCTTGCCTCCTACCTGCTATCGCGAACCGTAGTGCCCACAATGGCGAACTATTTACTAGCGCCTGAACTGGACTTGTATACTTCCGGCGAAGAACATCATGGTAGTGGAAACGGACACAATAGCAACGACCACCAGACAAATTTACCAGACCCCTGGTTGTCTGCCAGACACAATAGCAACGACCACCAGACAAATTCACCAGACCCCTGGTTGTCTGCCAGACACAATAGCAACGACCACCAGACAAATTCACCAGACCCCTGGTTGTCTGCCAGACACAATAACAATGACCACCAGACAAATTCA
>CAXTSI010000078.1:0-7760 GCA_964246695.1 uncultured bacterium | reverse complement strand
ACCAGACCCCTGGTTGTCTGCCAGACACAATAACAATGACCACCAGACAAATTCACCAGACCCCTGGTTGTCTGATGGATACAATAACAACGACCACCAGACAAATTTACCAGACCCCTGGTTGTCTGACAAAACAAGGGCAACAAAAGAAGCCAAAAAACCCGTCAAGAAAGACTTCATCTGGCGAATACACGAAAAGTTCGATCGCCAATTTGAAAAATTTCGTGACTGGTATCACGGTATCCTCACTTGGGCATTGAATCGTCGCAAAATAGTCTTTGTGTTGTTTGGCGCTTTTTGGGTGAGTGCAGGAGTACTCCTGCCGTTCGTTGGTCAAGACTTTTTCCCCCAAGTCGATGGCGGTCAGTTAACCTTGCATGTACGGGCTTTACCTGGAACCCGCGTGGAAGAGACAGAAATAGTTGTTGGTCAAATAGAAGACGTTATCCGTCAGATCATTCCGGCTGATAATCTAGCCATAGTTCTGGATAACATTGGCTTACCCAGCAGTGGCATCAATCTTACCTATGGCTACAACGGGGCAACAATTAGTTCTGCTGATGCTGATATTCTCGTCTCCCTGAAAGAAGCCGGAAAGACTTTTTCATACGTCAAGCAACTACGCCAGGAATTGAAAGTGAAATTTCCCAAATACACCTTCTTTTTCCAGCCTGCTGATATTGTCACGCAAATTCTGAATTTTGGTCTGCCTGCAGCCGTTGACATTCAAATATCTGGTCCACTGCAAAACACAAAGAAGAACTTTGATATTGCTAAACAAATCGAAGCACTTGTGGCACGCGTCCCTGGTGCGGTAGATGTGCATGTGCAGCAAGTCATGGATGCGCCTAGATTGCGCCTTGATGTGGATCGTACAGAGGCACAACAAGTCGGTCTAACTCAGCGCGATGTAGCCAACAGTGTGCTGACTACCTTAAGTTCGAGTGGTCAGGCAGCAATTAACCAATGGCTGGACCCCAAAAAAGGGGTGAGTTACACCCTTGCTGTACAAGTGCCCCAGTACAAAATTAATTCCATTGACACCCTCCAAAGTACACCGATTGCGAATAATGGTCAGGGCGCACCACAACTTTTAGGCAATTTGGCTACTGTCAAACGTGACACCATGATGCAAGTTGTTAATCACTACAACGTCCAACCTGTTTTCGATGTCTTTGCCAACTCCCAAAATCGTGACCTTGGGGGAGTTTCCCATGATGTGAATCAGATTGTGGCAAAATTTCAGCACCAGTTACCCAAGGGCAGTAAAATGCTGGTACGCGGTCAAGTTCAAACGATGAATTCTTCGTTCGTGGGTTTGGGGTTAGGACTGGTGTTCGCGATTGTGCTGGTTTACTGCTTGATGGTGGTGAACTTTCAAACCTGGCTCGATCCCTTCATTATCATGATGGCGTTGCCTAGTGCTTTGGCTGGTATTATCTGGATGTTGTTTGTTACCCACACCACCTTCAGTGTTCCTTCGTTGATGGGTGCGATTATGAGTATTGGTGTGGCAACATCAAATAGTATTTTGTTAATTACTTTTGCCAATGAGCAGCGGATGGAGGGGGAAAATGCCTATCGTGCAGCTCAGGCAGCAGGCTACACTCGACTGCGTCCCGTATTGATGACTGCTTTTGCCATGCTCATTGGTATGATACCAATGTCCCTCGGTCTTGGGGAAGGCGGCGAGCAGAATGCGCCTTTGGGTCGCGCAGTGATTGGCGGCTTGTCAGCTGCAACATTTGCGACTTTGATCTTTGTGCCAGTTGTTTATAGCATGCTGCGGCGTCAACAGCCCCGTCCCATGGATGAGGAGGACGATGCACCCTCCGATCCACATGCTGCATTCGCCTTGTCGTCAAAACAGGAGTAATATCTATGGATTCTCAGGATCGTAAATCGAAGTCACCGCAACCAGCACCCGTTATGGATTCTCAGGATCAAAAATCCTCATCACCGCAACCAGCACGAATGAAGCAAAAACGAGGTCAAAATGGTCGTGGTCCGATAGTAGCGATCGCCTTAGGTACTGGTTTTTTCGTGACCCTGCTGGCTATAGGCATCTTACCCCGAATCAACCAAAATAAGGAATTAAAAGCAGAGGAAAAAGCACAAAGTGTTGTACCCTCAGTTAACGTTATTCAGGCAAAGCGTGCTGCTGCTACCGATTTGGTTCTACCTGGTAGTGTGGTGTCTCTCAACCAAACTAGCATTTATGCCCGGAGCAATGGATATTTGCGTCGCTGGTTGGTAGACATAGGCGATCGCGTCAAAGAAGGTCAGTTATTAGCTGAGATTGAGTCGCCCGAAATTGATCAGCAACTCCTGCAAGCGAAGGCAGAGTTAGCACAAGCACAGGCAAATCTGGTTCAAAGTCGTGCTGCTTTAGCCAAAGGTCGCTCAGACTTAAACCAAGCCCGCGCCAATTTACTCCTAGCACTTCAAAGTTGGAGTCGCTGGAAAACTCTTGTGCGGCAAGGTGTTGTATCTCAGCAAGATGCAGATACTAGATATGCGACATATAAAGCCAACTTAGCAAGCGTCGAGTCAGCTCAAAACACTGTCAGAGTGGACGAAGCTAACGTCAATGCTACTCAAGCTATTGTCAATTCTAATATAGCAAATCTCCAGCGTTATTCCGTGTTGAAGTCCTACGAAAAAGTAACCGCTCCCTTCACAGGAATTATTACTGCACGTAACGTAAATGCCGGAGTTTTAATTACACCACCCAGCGCGAATACTACTAATACTACCAACACTACTAATACTACTAATACTAGCAGCCTATATACAATCGCTTCTTACGATAACGTGAACGTGAATGTCAATGTACCGCAAACTTTAGCGCAGTCACTCCAAGAGGCTTTCACCCAGTCACGTCGGGACGGTAAAAACGCGGGTCTAATGGCACAGTTTACAGTCCGGGAGTTACCGCAAAGGACATTCACAGGCAAGGTAGTGCGTACTGCCGACTCCCTAGACCCAAATACTCGCACTTTGCTGACTCAAGTCGCGGTGCAGAATTTAGACAGTGTACTGCGACCAGGAATGTATGCTTCTGTCAAGTTTAACATTCCCCGTGCTAATCCTCCCTTAATTGTGCCCGCTAGTACCGTGGTGATTAATGCGGCAGGTACGCAGGTAGCTACCGTAACCAAAGACAACAAAGTACACTATCAAAAAGTTGAACTGGGGCGAGATTATGGCACTGAGATAGAAATCGCCTCTGGTTTAACAGGAAATGAATCGCTCATCGCCACTCCTACAGTAGATCAAACAGAGGGTACACCCGTGAAACCAGTTGTGCAGCAACAGAAGACACAGTAGCCTTCGGGTTCTCCTACAAAGTATGGGCGGTTCGGGAGTAGTAAGAAGTTTCTCTAAAGATAATCTACTCTTAAAACATATATTACATTGCCATAGCTTTTTCTTAACGTAGTCAAGGTAACTTTATATAGTCACCATTCAGTAGAAGTATGGTTATTTAGTATGGAAGGAATGCTCTGCGATGTTTAATAGAAAAATTCTACATTTCGTGTCCTATCATTAGCTAGCTGAATCTTGGAGTCAAACAGAGCTACTCGCAGTCTATTGCTCTGATTATGCGTTCTAAGCACTCACTGACGCTAAGATCTGCATCAATCGCTAAAGCTTGCAGCTTTTTCCATGCAGTAGGGGTAAGACCTACCATATGTCTTTCTTTCATCTCGTCATAAAAGACGGGCTGATTTTTTACTCTCTTTTTCCCTTTACCTAGTTGCATAATTTAGAACTTGTAGCTATGCTCTAAATATAGCAGGGAATTATTCAAGGAAGTCATGAACTCTAGGGGGAGGCGCAACCCCACAGCTGTAAGCCGGGGGCTTGCCACTTATCGTACATGACCAGCCTGAGTACCTCGTGTACTACGTTCGGATCAAGTGTTAAAGTTCCTACCTTGAAATGCGTGCTAGTTTCAAGCTCTAGAACCAAAACATTAAAAGTTTTAGAGAGTTAAAAACAGTGTGTTTTGGAAAGTACCGGATCCGAACATTGGCGAAGCAAACATTACCCAGCAATGGAGGCTCTTATGAGCAAAGTACTAGTAATTGATACTGAGAAAAGACCTTTAAACCCAATACATCCAGCTCAAGCCAGACAACTTTTGAGGAATGGCTTAGCAGCAATTTTCCGAAAATTTCCTTTTACAATCATTCTTAAACAGTCACGACCAGAAATACCAGTACAACCCTTAAGAGTTAAAATTGACCCAGGCGCAAAAACTACCGGGATAGCGTTGGTTAACGATTCAACAGGAGAGGTTGTATTTGCTGCGGAACTAGAGCATAGAGGTTTTGAAATCAAAAAATCATTACTCTCCCGTCGTCAACTGCGCCGTTCTAGAAGAAATCGCAAAACCCGTTATCGTCAACCACGCTTTGATAATAGAAAACGTCCAGAGGGATGGTTGCCACCAAGCCTTATGAGTCGAGTTTGCAATATTGAAACTTGGGTTAAAAGGTTGAGTAAATACGCAAACATTACTGATATTTCTCAAGAATTAGTCAAGTTCGACACTCAGCTTATGCAGAATCCAGAAATAGCTGGTAACGAGTATCAACAAGGGACTCTTGCAGGATACGAAACACGTCAATACCTATTAGAAAAGTGGGGTAGAGATTGTGTTTACTGCGGCAAACCAGGATTAAAACTACAGGTTGAACACATTCAGCCCAAAGCAAAAGCCGGTTCTAATCGCATCTCAAATCTGACGTTAAGTTGCTCTAGTTGTAACCTCAAGAAAGGGACACAGGATATTAAAGATTTTCTCAAAAAAGATCCAGAACGGTTAAAGAAAATCCTAGCGCAAGCAAAGAAGCCATTGACTGATTCTGCTGCTGTAAACGCAACCCGATTCAAACTACTGGAAACACTAAAAACGACTGGACTGGAAGTTCAAACTGGTTCTGGTGGATTGACTAAGTTCAATAGAACAAACCTTGAACTTGAAAAAACGCATTGGATTGATGCTGCTTGCGTTGGCAAATCTACTCCAACCCTTAGCATTAAAGGTATTAAGCCTTTATTGATTAAAGCGAATGGGCATGGAACTCGTCAAATGGCTGGAACCGACAAACATGGGTTCCCTACTCGTCATCGCACAAGTCAACAAATTCATTTTGGTTTTCAAACAGGAGACATCGTTAAGGCGGTTGTCACCAAAGGGAAAAAAGTAGGCATTTATGTCGGTCGAGTTCTGTGTCGTGCATCTGGTAGTTTCGATATTTCAACCCAGAAAGGTAGAGTTGCTGGAATCAACCACAAATATTGTTTACCCATTCACAAAAAGGATGGTTATGCGTATGGGTCTTAGTGTTCAGATCTTTAGACGGGGAATAAATTCCCCTGCCCCTTCCTCCCCATGTTTAGAAAACAGGGGCTTCTGGGGCGATGAGGTTTGGTGATAATTAGTGCCTAAAAAGAAAAAAGGTTTCAATATTGTAACTAAAAGCGCTAAGTGCAAATTAGAGCGCAATGGATTGGATTTAACCGAAACCAAGGCAGCTTTTAACGAAGTTGTATCCTTTTACTTCGCGCTAGTTAACACTCATCCCGAAGGCGTTGATCTACCTAGTAGATGACGGCGGAAATAACGCTACCATCTCAAACAGCCAAAACCCTTGTATTTCAAGCTTTTTAATTTTAGATTGCTTCGCTTTGCTCGCAACGCTTTGCGATTTTTAATTTTTAATTCCGCTCAGCGGTACTAGACGCTTAACTGTTATTACTTGTATGGAGTTATCTGCATGACGCTTTCGGCTCAACCGCAATCTGGCACTGGTGCTACAGTCATTCGCCCTTGCTGTGGATGCTCTTCACTCGGCGATCTAGATGTTGTTCAAAGGAAGCAGAAGACGCGGGTCCTGTGGATAACTCTAGGTTTATTACTGAGCTTTTTTGCGGCAGAATTAGCTATAGGTGTATGGAGCCACAGTTTATCTCTGTTGGCAGATGCAGAACACCTAGTCTCTGACATTGCTGCTTTGGGTTTAACGCTGCTAGCTTGTTGGTTGGGAGAACGACCTGCAGCAGGTCGGGCTACGTTTGCTTATCGTCGAGTAGAAGTTTTGGTAGCCTTGGTAAATGGTCTGAGTTTATTAGCGATCGCGGCCTTCATCGCCTGGGAAGCCATGACTCGAATTCAAGCACCAGAAGCATTATTAGGTCTGCCCATGTTAATTGGAGCGGGCATCGGTTTGGCAGTAAACTGCCTTAACATAAGTTTGCTGCATCAGCATAGCCACGATGACGTTAACTTGCGCGGTGCTTTCCTGCATGTGGTTGCCGATGCTATCAGTTCTGTGGGTGTGATCTTAGCTGCCCTAGCAGTTTACTTCCTCAATTGGTTGTGGATGGATACGATTGCTAGTCTATTTGTGGCTGGGTTAACTGCTTTGAGTGCCATACCCTTGGTGAAGGAAAGCCTGGAGATTCTCATGGAGTACGCGCCTCCCGAAAGTAAACCGGATGAAGTCACAGCTTCGTTAAAATCCTTTGCTACGGTTTATCGTGTCGAGAAGCTACATATCTGGACAATTACTTCCGGTCAGATAATGCTGTGCGCCCATCTGATAGTGGAACCAATGAATGCTCAAGAACGGGACCGATTGTTGAAGCAGTTACAGGCTCATTTAAAAAAAGAACACGGCATTGATGAGTCAATTTTGCAGTTAACCAGCCGCGACTATACAGAGTCTGTTGCTATACATCCTTTATTAAGTAATAATTTAGTTTCCATGTTGTCACGACACTAATAAATAGTGCATGGGCAAAACACTGTATTGCCCTGCATATTCTTGGGGTAAACTAACTACTCATTCAATATATGTCGTCGTATTCTGGCTCTTCAACTCGTCTTACTTCAGTACGAGGGGGAAGAAACTCAGGGCGACGCACATTAGCCAACGGTGGTGTGGAACCGGTGTAGGGGTGGATCACTTGTACTGTACGGGTTTGACGCTGTTTTGGTGAGAACAAAGCCAGTACCCCAGCTACTACAACACCACCACCAATGGTTAAAGTCATGCCTCCTACTGCCCAAGCCATAGGTGAAGACCACCAGTGAGTTTGCTCTGGCGGTAAAGTGGCTTGCCGTACTGTTGTATTTTGGTTATTCTGAGCGTTTAAGGCGTTTACTTGACTTTGGAATTGAAACTGGAGTTGCTGGAATTGGTTTTTAATCTGATCGTTTTCCTTCTTTAGGGCTTCGTTTTCCATTTTCAGCCGTTCCATTGCCACACGCTCTTCAGTACTTGGACCGACAGGCGTTGGCGGGTTGGGATAGACGGATTGCCCATAATTAGGATAATTTGGTTGTTGCATCACTTGCGGCGCAACTACAGCGGGTATTTGTGGGGTAACAGTGTAGTTAGGTTGTAGAGCATTACCTGTTCCTTTAAGCAATACCAGAGCTGCCAGCCCAGCTACAGCGACACCACCGATAAATGCCATACTTTCACTCATCGCCTTTGCCCCTCAATTGTGCTGAAAATAGAATCATTAGCGACTGACACACTCTCACACTCTTACTCACGATCATAATTTATACTTTACTCGACTTTATATAATACTCAAACCTTAGAATACATCGACAAGTTTTTTTACTGCTTAATATCTGCTTTATATATTCAAGACGAAATCATTTAAATTGTCTACCAATAAATGGGGAATGGGGAACTCGGGGCCCCCACGAAGTGGAGCCAGCGCGTTGCGGGGGT
>CAXTSI010000077.1:0-23430 GCA_964246695.1 uncultured bacterium | reverse complement strand
TATGGGTTCCTGAGTCACCCATACACTCGTGGGCTTCCGCCTTCAACTCCTGTGAGTCAATCTCTTCAGATGTAAAGTCTCCAGTTATGCCAAAGCATATTTCAGGAAAATCTAAAGCCCAATCGTTTTCATCGTTCAACTCATCGATGTTCGCTTGGAACAATCTAAGAGCCACTAAAACGATCGCTAATTCTCTTTCATTTAATTCCATAACAATCTCCAACTCAAAACCTAAGAATCAGTGAAACTTTGGAAAACGTTTTATGGCGATCGCATTGACCACGGAGTCAAAATAATCACCAATACAAAAGCAGTCTTGCTACTTACATTGCTTGAAGAGCTTCCATCAATTCTTCACATTCAGTGAAGGACCCCAAAAAAACACAATCGGGATTATATCCTTGAATAATTGAGTACTGCCCATCTTTACAGACAAGGGAATAATCTTCATCTGGGAATAATGGGCTGTCATCCAATGCATATCCGCAAGCAGGACATGCGATAGGAAATTCATCTGAATCAAACTCATGCCGACAGAAATGACAAATCATTCCGCTCCTTGACATAATAGGGTGAATTTCACCATTTCCTGCAAGCCTGTTGGCTATCCAATAGACCCCAGTGTGATGAAACATCCCCTCATTTGCCAATCGACTAACTTCAAGAATGACTCGATCACAATCCTCATCGGTTAAAGTTGCTCCATTAATACCGACATCGTTACGTACAAAATCACGGTCAATATAATTAATATCCATCAAGGTGTCCTCACTCAGTTGGAAACCAATAATTTCTTTGGTCAGTAATTTTCAAAGTTGGGCGATCGCAGTCCAAAAAAGGAGAGCGATCGCGCTAATACTACCTGAATGAAGCTAGTATGAGAGTTATTTAATAGCCTTAACAAGGGTTAAAGCCGCATCAAGTTCTGCCTTTTTAGTAACGAGAAACTTGAAAAGTTCTTCTAGAAGTTCAACCTCATTTCTGTTTGCTAATTTGAAGTCTTTGTCAATAACAGCAACCTCTTTCAACAAAGTAACCATTTTTCTTAATTGAGTTTTGTCAAGTGCAGAAATTGAATTCTTTAACTTCAACCTCTCAATAAGAATTCTTTCTTCGTGGTTTAATGCTTTCCAAACTTCTTTTTTTAGAGCATTGTTCCATGCCGATGTTACTTGTACTATAGCACTCCATTCCCCTTCATTAGCCGCTCTTCGTAGAAGACCTACTTTAATTTGCAATTGCTCTTCCGGGGAAATCAAAACAACGTTGTCGTTCGCTGCAACTAGAGGAAACTTTTCCGATAAACGTTGCAACACTACTTTTGGAATACCAAAAATCCGAAATCCAGTACAATCATTATATGAAAGCTTGTTGAATTTACATTCTTGATTTGTCAACCATTTTGATGTTGGTTCAGCAACATCGTTGGCAACTCTTAGCTCAAATTCTTGCTCAGAAATTTTGACGAATGTAGTTGCAAACATTGTTTTCTCCTTAAAATAACGTCAGTTGTTTGCTGAGTATTTGGTCTTTGTGCTCACGTTGAAAACAATCATGAGCAACAGAAAGGCTTAAATTCATCTCACTCCAGGCTCGAAGAGGGGGAGCGACAAATTCACCATTTTTTTCTTTCTCAACTTGGCTGTCAATATAGTTATTCAGGTTCTCAATAGCTATGAAGAAGTGCTGATATGCATCGAAAGCCAAAATATTCAATTTTTCAGAAGTCCTTTTCTTTGTTTGATTATCGGAACGCACCCAAATAATGGAATGCCAAGTCCGATAATACTTATCCATCAATTTAACCGCTTCAGAAAGATGGTGTTTTGATAGACCTAGAAATTGATCTTCAATATTCAACGAAAGCAGCTTGTCTAAAGCACAGGACATAGAACATGCTGCTCCGTCAACTGTCTGTGCTTTGTGGTACATCTATGCTTCGTTTAAAACTTGACCAATAACCTCTGCAATTACTTCACTGTTGGCAGAGAGGCGATCGCTAATGAGGTCATTCAAGAATTTCTTCCCAATACCTTTCCCACTGAGCTTTTTATCAGCGGAAATGATATTTTCTGACTTGAGCCTAGTTGCAACTTTTCTCAGTTGTACTAAACTTAAGGTGTTGATTTTTTCAGCTAAATGATCATCCTGGACGACACTTTCATTTTCTGAATTGCCAGTAATTAGATTCACAACATTTACCACGTCAAGACCAATTACATCTCGATGCTTCAAAATCTCATCAAACATGTCAATTGCCTGAGATACCCAATTCGGTAAATCAAGACAATGTTTTTCAACATCATCTAAACTATCTAATTGAGAATCAGATAAAGCATTGATTTCTTTTGAAGTAAAAAATGTTGCATGATCATTGCAATTAATATCAACCGACTCATAAACTTTAGTTTGTAGCAAATATTCTACAAACGGGCAGAAAAGAAAGTCGTTAGAAACAACATTTTCGTTAACTTGTAGTCCCCAAGATTTGAATTTTTCTGGCTTTAGAAGTTCATAGAATTCATCTATCACTTCTTGTGTTAAAGTCAGCTTGAACGGCTCATAAGCTGATGACGTTGAAATAGTGTCAATTGCTTCAAGCATTTCTTTTTTTCCAGGTTCTTCAGGTAATATATTGTCTAAAACAGTTTGAGTCCTTAATTCTGATTCAGCGACAAACATCCAACAGAAAAAGGAAAAAACTATAATGAAAAGCTCTACAGAAAATGCGAATGAATGCATCTCAGGCTCCTAGGTTATTCAAAACAGTAAAATGTTTAAGTGAATCCGTTTTTATGGAGGAAAAAACGGATGTACGCAAAGCGAACGATGAAAATAGGTTATGGGTTAATTTAGAGTTTATTTCAATTACTTTTTTATGCTTAATTATTAAATTGCATTATTATGTAAAAATTGATTTATTAGATGAAACAAACCAAAAAAAGACGGATCGATCAAGTGATCGCGTCAATAAAAAAGCATGGCTTTCTCAAATTAATCAATCTAAGATGCCTGTATTGCTTTCCCTTGAATGTAGTGACCATGAATAAACAGGCGATAATTTATGAGGTACTATATGATGCCTTTGGTACAGTATGGATAAACGGCTTAGATGGCGGTCTGCTTGGACGGTTTTCTCGGCGTGGTGTTGACATTCATGGATCAGGACATTGTATAGATTGCTCGTCCAAGTTTACTAATGAATCAGACTGGCAATATTTTGTTAGTAAAATGGACGAGCTTTACCTAATAAAAATTCTTAAGCATTTGCCAAAAAACTTTTCTCCCTTCAAATAGTAAAAGAATTTAATGTTTACTTTAGAGACAATTGAGTATTAAAAAGTTTTAAGAAAATTTTTTATTGTGAGCTATCATTTTATGTCGAAGAAGTTCAGAGCGAATTATATTTTAGAAGGACATAAGCCCATTCCTTGTGATGATCTTCTACGCTTTTCTGAATGGATGTACGGCGAGGATGTTGCCCACCGAAGGGTCGCGGAAACTTTCCTTGCTGTACAAGATGAAGACACGGAGGAAGTCAGAGTTTCAACAGTTTTTCTGGGTATGGATCACGCTGGATCTTCAAGGGATACGCCTCAGTTGTTTGAGACCAAGGTTTTTAGTGGTGAATGGGACGGTTACACCAAGCGGTATGCAACCTGGGAAGAGGCTGACTCTGGGCATCATGAAGTGGTTGCCATGCTGAGAAGAGGCTGTCCAAACCCCCAATGAACCAAATATGAACCATGAATGCTCAATCCGTTGGTAAACAGCTATCCCCAACTTGTCCTAAAAGCATTCAGCAATTAGAAAAAGCTGTGCGTACACTGAAGTCTGATACTAGCGCTTGGAAGAATCCATGTCGGGCCGAGTATTTGAAAGAGATAGGTCGCATATATCTTGCTCATGGTGAAGAAGCAGCGTTGGTGCGAACACTTGAATGTTGAAGTAATAATCATTAACCACGACGTTAACGCGATCCCTGAAAAAGAACTAGTATCACAGTGTTTTCTGCCCGGTTGTACGAGCTGCGAAGCCGTCAAAATAAGTCCTTAATCGAGGAATTGGATAAAAAATGCTAAAAAAATATCAGAAACTTACGGAATTGAGCTATAATCTTCTGTATGATATTTGTAAGCTCAAAAAAAAGTAAAAACAAGGAGGTGATTAAGCTTGTCCGTCATAACAATCCAAACAACAGCGACTAACACTATTCAAAATAAAACAGCGTTAGATTATTTGTCAGAGTATGGAACAATCTTCGGGCAAGCTACTCGTACAGCGTTTTCACTGCGAAATCGAATTGGCAAGACACAAATCAAAGAGTCTGAGTTAGAAAAGAGTATCTGCAAGGAACTGGAAAAGCGCTTTGGAATTTCTAACACATTCGCCAAAAACGCTTACAACAAAGCAGATGCATCATACAAGTCTCAGTCGGAGTTGGTAGACCTGTATATAGAGGATAACTACGACCGCATTAAGGAAATTCGTAGGACGATTAGAAAATTAGAGTTTAAGCTTAACAAAGCTGCTGCTTCTGGTCAGGAATCTACCGTTAAAAAGTTAAAAAAGAAGATTCATTTCAAACAGCAAAAAATCAATAAGCTCGACGCTAAAATCTTACGTCTTAAGGAGTCAAAAGTCACCGGACATTTTACCGTAACTTTTGGCTCGTCAAAGTTATTTGAAAAGCAATACAGGTTAGAAGAAAACGGCTACAAAAACAAAAAAGAATGGTTGGAAGACTGGCGAACAGCACGTTCTAACCGCTCATTCTTTATAGGCTCTAAGAACTATCAGGGCGGCAATCAACTGGTTAGATATGATGCTAATTTGCATACTTTAACCATTACTGTCACACATTCGTTAAGAGCAAAGTACGGTGATACTGTTACCCTTCATAATATTAGTTTCTCTTACGGTCAAGAGTGGTTGCTGACTGCTATAGAACCAGTTAAGCGCACCTCCACACGTAAAGGTAATGATGGGGAGAAGAAAGAAACGTCCAGGAACGGCAGCAAGCAGCCAGTTACCTACGAGATAGTTAGCAAAGACGGTAAGTTTTATGTTAATGCAACCCTAGAAACTGTAGACCCAGTAATCAAAACATCTTTGGAGAACGGTGCGCTAGGAATAGACTTTAACCCTGGTAGTATTGATTGGTCTTTGGTTGACCGCCACGGGAATTTAAAGCACCACGGGACTATTAAGATTAACGTTCAAGATAAGCGCTCTGTACAGACAAAGGACATTATCGGAAAGGCTGTATCTGAAGTAGTTAGGATTGCATTGAGGTACAGCGTACCCGTAGTTATTGAAGATTTGGATTTTGCCCAAAAGAAAGCATCAATGAAGGAAAAAGGTGCAAAGTATTCGCGGATGCTTTCTAACATGGCGTACAGTCAGTTCATCCAGATGATTGAGTCTCGTTGCATTAAATCTGGGGTAGAACTAATCAAAGTTGATGCTGCCTACACCAGTGTAATTGGTGTTACGAAATATATGGCAGTTTACGGTCTAAATTCTGGTTGCGCTGCCGCTTTAGTAATTGCGCGTCGTGGTCAGAATCGAACCGAAAGATTACCCAAACGCCTTGATTCTTACTTCAAGAAGCCGGAGGACAAATTGAAGTCGGGGGCTTGGCGTCAGGTAGCTAAGAAAATCAACATTTGTGGCGGTTTTAATCGTCATAGATGGTATTTTCTTGGTATCAAACAGGCACGAACTAACAGTTCGTTGTACAGCAAGCTACGGCAAACAAAAGCTCCTTGTGGGCGTGATACTGTACAGGTCTTAGTGACCCCTTATATCCGCAAAAGCCCCCGCGCTACAGGCTTTCTTAAGCCTTAAGGGCATAAATCCTTAAGTTTGCTGAAGTTTTGAGTAGCGCAGGGAAACTTCGGATGGTCGGATTTTTCTGCAACAGCATTTACCGTGTCATTCTCCAAGAATCACCTATTTTGGCATTGTTTGAGGAGGTTCGGGAACAAACGACTTACTTAGAAAGGGTAATAAAACCTCACATAGTCAACCCGGAAATGCGAAAAATGATGATGAATTTTAGGTCTTGGCATAGAGAACAAGCGCAGAAGATTTCAGATCCTCATACACAAGATGCTTATCTAGCCGAAGTGCGGCTTCATGCCTTGGGACTGGCAACAGAAATTCCAGGTGCGAAATGAAAAGTTTAGGCGATCGCCTCGCTTAAAATTGGCGGTTCTTCTTGTTTCTGAGGTTTTGGTTGATATGCTCCATATAAGTATAAACCCTTACGACCAAGCAAGAAATCGATCAACTTCTGACCGGAAATAATCTCAACGTTCTCTGCAAGGGTTGCAGCTTTCCGAAAGTCCTCATTTGCTTTACCCGTATGAATCAGAAATCCTTTTGCTGCATGATGCCACTTGGAGGCTTCAACCAAGTGCAGTATGTGTTCTGGATTTGCTTCACCGCTATACAATAAAGTAATATTTTCAAATTTGGAATAAAATTATGGATCAATTCAATCGTACTTGGGCTGTGTCTGCAATTGCTACTCCTGAAGATTTATCCGCCAAACTCACCCAGGTTGCGTGGAAAATGTGCCAGGGGTTTCAACTTGGGGACATTCTTTTCCTGAACCTCTCAACAAGCTCAAATGGAGTGCAAGAGTATGCAGTTGTGGCTCCCTGGGGATCACTGCTTATTCACATTGAATCAATAGAATTGAGTCTTTGCAGCCAAGATGCAGTATTGAGGCATATTAAAGCATCTCAAGATATAGCTTGGTTAATGAGAAAAACACACTATTTTCCATCTCCAGGATGGGGATGCCTTGTTGAGCCTAAATTAGAATCTATCGAAGGGCATAGTTGTTTCTTCTGCGACTCTAATGAAGGCAGGCGATCGCTCTCTTCTTGAAATGTTTTTTCTTAACTGATGAATAAATTTCTTTATTTTTCAAAAACGAATTCTAAAAATTAACATTAGAAAATGAATTGATTGGTAAAAGTATGACCCCTGATGATTTCCCGTTGTTGTCACGATATGCAAAAAACTATAACCGATTCATTGCCGCAATTAATATAATTACTGAGGGACTACAAGCGAACAGCATTAGGAATGTCGATTTTAATTTAGCTAAAGATATCCTTTCAGGGACTGTTTATTATGCTTGGAACGCTCATGTTTCCGAGCGATTTTTTTGGGCTGGGAAATATAAAGAACTACCTGATAAGATACAGGAATTATATTACCACATATCTCCGTTAGGGTTGTATAACGTAATTTCAACTAATCGTAAAATTATCAAGAGCAAAGCCTATGGGGAACCTGTGGATGCAATGAGGGAAGTTATTGATCAAGTGCTGCCTTTGGCTGAAGCGGTAAAACAACTTAAACCACTTGTAATTAAAGGTCGTTCTCCTACTAAAGGTCCTACAAAACCTGAGAATCCCAACAAAATAATCAAAACTTGCCCCTGCTGTTTTCGCATGATCGCTGTGGTTGGTGGAAAAATGGCACATCATGGATACAAGCGTCCAGGTACAGGATGGCAAACATCTAGTTGTCCGGGGATTCGTTTCAAACCCCTTGAAGTATCAACTGAAGGATTGGTGTGGATCATTGGTGTAGTGCGCGATCGCCTTGAAAACTTTAGAAAATCTTATGATGGGCGAAATGAGTGGGAAGAGATTTCGTACATCAACAAAAATAAATTTATCACCGTAGTAAAAGGATCGGCTCAGTGGGAGAAAATATATAGAAATCATATTGCGAGCTTAGAAACTGATATTGAGATGTCGCAATGGGAGCTTAAGCATTTAGAGGAGCGGTTAGAAAACTGGAAACCAGAAGCTGAAAAGTAGCGATCGCACAATTACGAAGCGACCTAGAGTAACCTTGCGCATTTGGCAAGACTGTTAAGGGTTGACTCGCTCGTCTTTGGGGTTGCCAGGTCGAACAGGCATAACTGAATCGAGATTGTATCTTCTTTGCCCACCTTGCGTGAAGATCCCTTGGATTTTACCTTCTTCGAGCCACCTTTCGAGCGTTCTGGTGCTGACTCCCAATCGGGTAGCAGCGATCCTTGGAGGTACATAGTTAACTGGCATTACGTACAAAACTCTATTTTCGTAGTTTTGCACATAATGTCGAGGTTTGTCAGTTATGTTATAAAACTTCTTGTCCTATCTTTAGCTCCTTTACAGTAGAGTGATTGCTCTCAATAACCACAAAGAGACTGAATAAATTATTTTTCTTCCTGAAAAAGCATAGTTTTCAATTGTTGCAACAAAGCTGTATCACTCTCAAATTTATGAGATTTTACGACTTCACGCATCTTATACACAGTTTCCCGTGCCTTAGCAGCTTCCATTACATCCTCATTAGTCCAACTACCAGGAACGCGAAACTTTTTACTTGATTCACCGAACTTTCTTCTTCTTCCGGCGTTGGCTCTTGCACCACCACTAGGCATAAATAACCTTTCACGTTTTTGTGATCCATATCACTTTTAACAAGTTTTGAATTTGTACCCAAAATCAAAACTTTGTATGTTGTTTATATAGAGAATAATTTAAAAACACAGTGAAACGTATCATGAATGAAATTGAAAATAAATCTTTTATAACTGCGTCTGAATTGCAGAGTGACCTTGAATTTCTTGAGGATGAAGCTTTGCTCGCTGAACTCGGTGTTTTATATGAATTAGAAAACGGCATTACCAAACTAACACACGTTCGCCCATGGCATCAACGGAAAGCACCTGAAAGGGTTGCTAGACAGCAACCTTGCAGCGATTTCAATGTGTTCAAGCCCATGTTTCTCAAAGTGCAGCAAGATCTGAAATTGGGAGTTCGCAAAACCTTCAAATTTCGCAATAATGCAGAAATTAATTTAGGCGATTTCTTCATTTTAGGTGGTCAAAAAGTTTATGTAGCGGCACTTGGTAAACAGTTTCAACATGAAGATGGAAGAGCAGATCGCCGCTTGCGCTTAATATATGATAACGCAACGGAGAGCGATATTTTGCTTAGGTCTTTGCAGCGAGCACTTTACAAAGATAAAACAAGTAGACGTGTATCCCCTATTCAGTAAGCAGTAATGCTTAGAGTCAATGCAAGAAATTTAATCCATTGTAACCATAAGTAGATTTTATTAGAATGCATTTGAAATGTGAATTGAGATAGCGATCGCACTTGTGAAAAAATCTTTGTTTAAGTCCCTTTAAATAACTATAAATAACTTTTTATATTTGAAAGGAAATTTATGAACAACAATATTCAAGACAGTACAACAATCAAAGCTTATGTTTGGGGGAATGGGGTTGTCGAATTTGGTCACGAAACACCAGAGGGTGCAATCGAATTTGCAAATGGGCAGGGAGAAGAATTTATTGAGAGCATTCAAGTACGCTGCCGAATAGCATACCCAATCGACGAGGAAGGGAAAAAGCAGCCGGATCAATGGCTTATGCCGGGTGTTCCAGAGGCCGAGAATGAAAAAGAAGCTTTAGATGCGGTAGTTAGGTTCAAGCGACGGATTGAAGCCAGAAACGCCAAAGCGCAAATTAATGAGTAAATTAGCCGCTTCTGCAATCGCTGAAGTATCAATATTATTACGTTTACAAAAAATTACAACTTAATGATTTAACACCAGATTTATTAGATAGAGGAGCAGTGATGAACATAGTCGCTGAATTTTTCGCCCAATATGCCAAAAGGGGGCATGTTTTCTTAGAACCGGGCTTAGAGGTTATATGCCGTAATGGTATGCAAGCTTGGATTGACCAGATTAGTAAGAGAATAAGAGGAAAACAATTAAACCATGTAATGTATTGGCGGCTCAACGGAGCTTATATTGATCCCAAAACAAAACATCCTATGGACATTGTTGCAATACCTTCTGCCGGAATCGATGAAAGGGAAAATCATGAAAATAATTAAACCAGGTGATCGTCTTTTCATTAGAAATGATAAAAATCCGCTTACGCAATCGCTAATGCATCATTAATAATTCGTTATAAATCTTTGATTTCCTAATATTAATAGGGATTAAAGTTGAAATACAGGAATCCGTCAAGGGACACTTCGATCACATACGCATTCAAAATGGAAAATTAATCGTTGATGTAAATGCTTCAATCAATGATATACTCCACGAAGCAGGTCATTTAGCGGTTTTACCCGGACGCTTCAGGAAGTATGCAAGGGGGAATATCAGTGGTGTCATCAAAAAAATGGTGAAAGAAATTGATTTCACGAATCCTGATGCACCAGATTTTATTGCGAATAAATAAAATTCTAACCTTCAAAAATGAAAGCTATTTTATGAACTTATCCGCTAAAGAAACTGTTATTAGAACCAACAGACGCGACCTTTTAACGCAGGCAATTACCCAGTGTTTTATTGATAAAAAACCCAAATATGGGTTAGTTGAACAGATTGTCGATTATGTGATTGGGTTCTTTTATGATCCTGATACTTGTATTGCAGACGTGTGGCATTATACGTCTGTGCAAGATATCCGCGAAGACTTGACCGACGAACAAGCAATTCAAGTTTTATGGGCGGCTTACAAAGACAGTGATCCAGACAGAGGCATCACAATATCTTTTATTGAATCATGGGCTGATCGTTTGTTTCCACTATAAGAAACAACGGAAACCTAAAATTACGCTATTACCTCTTTAAGGCTGTTTCACCACAAGAGCAACCCCTTACCCTACCCGCAAGAAAGGAAAACCTTATGACTATTGCCGATAAACCCCTATCAATAGAAGTATTCTTAGTTGATTGCGATCCTGAAGGAATGCTTACAGTTACAATCCCTTTTCAATGGACAGAACATATTTTGGTTTTTAAAAGACCACAACTAGAAAAAGCTTTAGCCAGAGAGGAAGCGGAACAACCCGGATTTTATATTCTCATCAGTGAAGACGGAGAAGAAAAAATCCTTTACACCTGCCAAAGCCAGGAGTTTATGGAACAAGGGCAAGCGATCGATTGGTGGACTACAGCAATCTTTATTACGAACAAGGGATATCTCTTACAAAGGGATCATATTGATTACTTAGAAGAACAGATTATCAAAAAAGCAGTAAAAGCCAGTAATATTTTTACCTTGCCCCAGAGTAACTTATCCTTTCAGGATAAAAATGACCAGTCTACAAAACTCAGTGAGGGACACGACCACGCCCCATATATACAAAGCTGGTTAAAGGTGTTAAAGGAGGATAAGCGAGCTATTTTCTCAGCAGCTTCCCACGCTCAGCGAGCTGTTGACTATATCAAAGGATTTAGCAAAGCCCCTGCCGAAATCGAATAGCACTTTATACTGCCGTCACTCAGGCGGCAGTTTTTCCTTTCAATGAAAACAGTATTTTTGTTGGAATAGATTGCATCGATCAGTGTATTTCTACATCATCCCTCAACCACAAACTAAGAAAAATTAACTCTCAAAATAATCGATTACCTATCAATTGATACCTTGGTCGCGGAATGGTGCAAGGACACGCCCAGAGGGTGCGAGGGGGTTCCGCAATTCTTTCACAATTTAATAAACAACATATCCAGAAAGTTGAGAAATAACCCCGTGCATCCTTAACCTTTTCGTCAATCGACCCAGGCGAGCACATAATGTAGGAGCGCTACTCTATGAGAAGATGAAAGGATATTATTTATAAATATTTGATAGGAATTTGATTTTGTAAATTTAATTGCCGCCAAATCTACTACCAAACGCGATCACTTGATCGATAAATATTGAAAATTTTTTCATAGCTTTAAACTGTCAGCAATTAAAGACTTTTTTTAAGACTACCACAAAATGTTAAAGAGAAAAATAATTATTCACTTCCAGCGAACAGCAAAGTTTCAAGTTCCTGCAAAAGGTGTGAAGCATCCGGCTTATCAGGTGAATCACCCTGAACACGCCAGTTTTCTACAACTGTTCGCATCTGTTTTACTGTTTCCCGCGCTTTAACAGCATCGGTTACATCGTCAGCAGTCCAGCTCCCAGGAACGCGCAGCATTTGGCTTGATTCACCAAATTTCTTTTTCTTTCCAGCATTAGCCCTTGCGCCGCCGCTAGGCATAAAAAGCCTCCCTGATTTTTGTGATCAATATCACATTTGAGCAATTTTTGAAATTGATATCAATTTCAAGATTTTGTAAGTTAATTATATAGACAAAAGCATAAATCACAAAACCATTAAAACTTAAACAACCAAAGGAAATTAAAATGCACACACCACCGCCCTGGAAAACATACAACGGTTCTGTATGGAGTGAATCCAAAGATTTAGACAGAAGTAAGAGGTCTAATGTCATATGCACAATCTCCTCGCGCCTCATGGTTCCAGAAAAGGAAAAAGAAGCAAATGCTCACCTCATTGCAGCAGCGCCTGACCTGCTGGCTTGGCTAGAAAAAGCCGTACAGATGCTTGACCAAACAGGTGACGATGCTCCTTTAGCAGGTGCGTGGGAAAGGTTGAAATTCAATTCACGCGCAGCGATCGCTAAGGCTAGAGGTGAAAACCTCTAAAATCGAAGGGGCTGACGATCTCCACAACCGCATCCCCTTTCTATCTCGTTTAAAATTTTATAGTCGAATTAATTAGTTTGACTTATTTATAAGCTAATAAAATAGTTTGTATTTTTAAAAAATATTGAAGTGTGTTAAATGATATACAAAGGAGTAAGAATTATGAAACCTTCATCAAAAGTTTGCGGCGTAAAAAGTCAAATGTATACGGCCACAATCGGGAACCGATCGTATGCAGGAGAAGAGAGCTATCTCAGCACGATCTGGATAGCGGAAATAATCGGTACGCTTCTTTCTCATTTCGATTACCAGGAAGGATACTGGGAATTACCGGAAACAGGCGTGGTGATTTACGATCCAGAGAAGAATCTTACGGAAGCAGAAGCTTTAGAGAAAACACTGGAAATTATTTTTGATAAACACATCAGGAATAATCTTCATTTTAATGTCTCGAAAACGAAGGAAATTTCTCGTCGGGAATTTGATATCGACGAGGATTATTATGGCGAAGGTTATATTAAGAAAATTAATTAGCGAACAATACGAAGAAAACAAGAGTAAAACCATGACCCTCTTGTGTTTCCAACTACTTAGCATTGTTTGCACCTAAGGGGGTGACAAAGAAGGTTTACCCTGAGCAGGGCAGCCTTTCAATTTAATGACGCTGAAAAGATGAAAATAAATTTTAGCGATCGCTGATCCTGAAATGAACCTAAAACAGCTTTGCATCTGTGTTTGATTACATTGTGAAATTTGTTGTAGCCGCTTCCGAAATTTAATACCATTTTAAACTGCCGTAATTTTGGCGGCAGTACTTCTTTTTTAAAAACATTTATTTGATTAAAGTGGATTTCAGTGATTAGGGTACTTCTGGGCCAACACCCAAACCACAAACCAAGAAAAAAATAAACCCTCAAATTCATTGATTGCCAATCGCGGAGTACCTGCGTCGCCGTATGGGTCAAGGACTCGCCCTCCAAGTACGCGGGAGTCTCCCTAATTTTTGCTATCCAAATGTAATGAACACAATTTCGCAAAAGTTGGTATCAACCACTACCTACGCATCCTTTTATGATTAAAACCACAAGATATAGAAGAGAAAAAAGTTTCTCACTTCCAATAAACAGTAAAGTTTCTAGTTCCTGCAAAAGGAAGATAGCATCTGGTTTCTCTGCTGAATCACCTTAGACAAGCCATTTTTCCATAACTGTTCGCACTTACCGCACTGTTTCCCGCCCCTCAATCGCTTCCGTTACATCGTCAGCAGTCCAGCTTTCAGGCATACGACGCAATTGACTTAATTCCTCAAATTTGTTCTTTTCCAGCGTTAGCCCTTGCGCCGCCGCTAGGGGGTTGTGAAAAAATAAATCGGACAAACCTTCACCACATCCAGTTGGAGTAGCGAGACCTGAACGATCAAGTCAATAAGGTTTGTCCAATTTATTCTTACAAGGATGCTAGGCATAAAAAAACCTCATTAAATTTTGTGATATAGATCACTTGTACTAAGTTTTGAAATTGATATCAATTTCAAAACTTAGTAAATTAATTTTATAGAGAAATTAAAATACTAACCTTCAAAAACGAAAGTGATTTTATGAACACGACTAAACAAAATCAAAATGAACTGGGAAAAATTCTTTGGGACCTTGCCGACCAACTAAGCGGCTTCATGAATGCTTATTACTTCCGCGATTATATGCTGTCTTTTCTGCTCTTGCGCTACTTATCTGACAATTACGAAGCCACAGCAAAAAAAGAACTGGGGGCGGATTACCCAATTACACAGAATAAGCCCAACACCACGCCGTTGCAGATTTGGTATCAAGAAAATAAAGATGACATTGAGGCCTTTGAAAATCTGATGCGTCGCCGTGTGCATTATGTCATCAAACCTCAATACCTTTGGGTCACCATTGCAGAAATGGCGCGTACTCATGATAAAGATTTATTGAATACGCTGCAAAAGGGTTTCAAACATATCGCGAACGAATCTTTTCAATGGACGTTCCAAGGTCTGTTCTCTGAAATCAACCTGGATTCTGAAAAATTCGGCGGGAATTACTCCGACCGCAATGCCAAGCTGTGTACGTTTATCACCAAAATTGCCGAAGGCTTGAAAAATTTTTCTACCGACCAGGACGCGATAGGGGATGCCTGTGAATATCTTATAAGTCAGTTTGCCGCCAATTCTGGCAATAAGGGCGACGAGTTTTACACCCCTCAGCAGATTTCAAGTATTTTATCGGCGATCGTCACCCTAGACAGCCAAGAACCTGCCAAGGGTAAGAAAAATTACTTAGATAGCGTGCTTGATTTTGCCTGCGGTTCCGGCTCCTTACTACTGAATGTCCGTAACCAGTTTGGTCCGAATGGTATTGGCAAAATCTACGGGCAGGAAAAAAATATCACCACTTATCAGCTGGCTCGCATGAACATGTTAATGCACGGGGTGAAGGTTTCGGAATTTCAAATTTTTAGGGGTGACACGTTGATGAATGATTGGGATATGCTGCGTGAAGATAATCCGGGTAAAAAAACCTATTTTGATGCGGTTGTAGCTAATCCACCATTAAGCTATCGTTGGGATCGCTCCGAGGCATTGGGTAATGATGAGCGTTTCAGGAATTATGGCTTAGCCCCCAAGTCAGTTGCGGATTTTGCCTTTATACTTCACGGGTTTCATTATCTGAAGCCAGAAGGAACAATGGCGATTATTCTGCCACAGGGGGGACTATTCCGTGGTGGTGTTGAAAAACGCATCCGCCGCCAGCTACTTAATGACGGTCACATTGATTCAGTTATTGGTTTGCCGGCTAATTTACTATACTCTTCAGGCATCCCGACATGCATTCTGGTACTGAAAAAATGCAAAATTCCTGATGATGTTCTTCTTATTGATGCAAGTAGGTACTTCGAGAAAGGCAAGCGGCAAAATCGTCTGCTATCGGAACACGTCGAAAAAATTGTGTCCACGTATCAATTCCGCAATGAAGAATATCGCTATTCTAAACGTGTGTTGCTGGATGAAATCAGGGCAAACGACTATAACTTAAATATCTCGCATTATATTAGTACCGCTTTGCCGGAAGAGAAAATTGAACCCTCATATTCACATCAACATTAGAAACTTTGAATTATTAATTATAAAAATTTCATTATAAAGTAGGGGTTGCGATCACCTCAACCGTAGCCCCTACCCTCTTCTTACATCAAATCAAGCTTGCTTGATTAGTTGAGAACATAAAGAAAGAACAGAAAATGGCCAATAAAAAAGTTCACAATTTTACAGATAAACAGCTTATTGAAGCCCTTAATAGCTTAAACGTTATAGGTGTAACGCCGCTGCCGGAAGCAAAAGCAGCAGCAATAAGAATTGAGCAGTTACAGGGACAACGAGATGATCTGCTGAGAATTCTGAAGAAAGGGGCAGAAGTTCTTTCAGGGCTTGAGGCTGATTGCGACAATGCAAAAATAGAAGCTCGGGAAGCTAGATTGTGGTTGCAAGACGCGGATGAAGTTATCTCCAAGTGCAAAACGAAGAGAGAACAAAATGACCAATGAGATTAGTAAGCTGAAAGCAGATATCGATGACATTGAATGCGATCGCCACAAGCGCCACCCCCTCATCCTTCAACGAAGAATTGACAATTTTAATAATTTTTATTTAAGTAGCTTTAAGGTTAAAACGAGGAAACATACTTATACAATGAAGACATTAAAATTCTCGAAACCAATGGAAATCTGACAGGGGTTGAATATAAGGATGGACGATAGGAATGGCTCTGTCCTTTTGAGATAAACGACTTGTTATATCCCCAGAATAAACCCTCAATAAGATTTTATTGAAATAACAACTGCCATTCAAAATAACGCCTAAACCACAGAGTGAAAGAAATTCCTTGTTCGTCGAAACTTGATCTTGCTTGAACGATAAACTCTGAAAGGGTAATTGAGGAAACAAATTATCTACCTGTTAGTATAAAAAATTATTAAAAATAGTCATAGTATTATTCAGGAATTAGATTAATGGAAAATAAAAAGCCAATAATCGACATCACCGATTTTCCTGTGATGCCAGCGAAGTGCAAAACATGCCCTTTTAGGGTAAATGATGAAGGTAGACACCCCTGCCCTGAGTTAGTAAGCCAAATCCAGGCGCAAGTGATTACTGAAGCGTCTCAAATTTGCCATCATCCAAGCGTATATGGCAAAGAACAAACTCATATTTGTAGAGGAGCTAGGGACTATCAACTGGAGATCTTTTATCGCCTGGGGATGATTGATTCACCAACAGATGAAGCATGGAAGCAACAATCATTAAAAAAAGAAAAGGCCTAGCCGATGTATTGGTTGCCTTGTACGCTCAACTTGGTGACAACCTGAACATAAAAGGGATGCAACTAATATCTATCCCGTATTATTAAAAAAATAATAAAAAGCTAACTTGGTTGTACAACCAAGCGATCGCAGGGAGAGTAACGATGGAGAGCGTAACTCCTACTATTGAACAGTCGCAGGCGCTTCAAATTGCATTCGACATCCTGAACTACTCTTTATTCGATAATACCCTTCCGAATTGTTTAATTACCTTATCGGCACGGGGGAAATCTAATGGCTACTTTGCGCCTAAGAGATGGAATAAAGCAGCAGATGATTCACATGAGATAGCCTTAAACGCCGAACTTCTGGGACAGCAGCAGTTAATCTTTGAAGTCTTAGCCCGGCAGATGGTCAGTCTTTGGCAGCACGAGCATGGTAAACCCATGAGACCTGACTATTGTAATACCGAATGGGCCATTAAGATGGAGGAGATCGGACTAATACCCAGCGATACGGGTCAGCCTGGTGGAAAGAAGACTGGTTTTCGCGTCCAGCACTATGTTGATCCTAATGGCAGGTTTAAACAGTTAATGATGAATATTCCAGAAGATGCCTTCCCCTGGAAAACTGTAATGACTGGACATCGCAAAGCAGCTAAGCAAACTCGGGTTAAATATGTGTGTCGTCGATGTGATAACAACGTTCGGGGGGTATCAGGATTGAAGATGATGTGTCACACTCATGATTGCAATTCATGGTTAGTCCCGGAAGGTTCATCGCTAGAAGTTGAATCACCATTGAGTGAACTGGCTTTCTGAAACCTGGGTAGACTTAAGCACCTTCGAGGCTGTTGCTTTTTGTTTTGGTTTGTCTGTCGAAACAACGTCAGGGCTATTGCCTTTTGAATTGTTCCTCACCAAGGACGGCTTTGGGAAAGAGGGCAGGCTTGAAGCCCCGGCTTTTAAGTCTGGGTCTTCCACATCTAATGGAAGAAGCCTGCCCTCTTTCCCTTTCGCCAAATCGGTCACCTCAACTTCTTGCTTGGTTAAAACCTTGATATCACCCGACAAGGCGGATTCTATAGCTTTGGGCTTATTGTTTCCATTCTTCTTATTCGTTGCAGGTGTTGGTAATGGCAATGGTGACAGTCCAAATAAGGCGCGATCGCTATTGTCATTATACTGATTCAATATGCCCCCTACACCGGCCAGATATTGATCTTGACTAACCTTTCCTGACTGAACCCAATGACGAAGCAGACGACCCATGAGGATCAGTTTCTGGTTTCGACGCTGTTTTGATAATTCAGACAAATCAATATCGTCAGCAATTTGATTGGGTAGAACCTTGACTACATTTTGGTCATTGATTGGTGGTAGCCCGAAAAGTTCGCGATCGCTATTCCGTTTCAGATATTCGTTAAGCCCTTGAACATAATCTTCTTTTAAAATTGTTTCCCATTCCAACCACTTTAAAAGAACATTACCCTCAATAATCAGCTTCTTGGCTTCACTTTCTCGATTGTCCAAAATTAGAGGAAGCCCGAACAATTCCCGCTCGTAGTTTTGCTTCAGTTCCTGATCAAGGATTTCCAAGACCACTTTACGGAAGGCTTGCAGGTCTAACCCTTCATGGTGGGTTTCAGTCTCACTCAAAGCCAACAGCCGGAAAGCAACCTCCCCCAGCTTGTAGTTACGTTGATTGAGAACCTTTCGGGATACAGTGTTCTCCTGCTGCTTGATCAGTTCTAAACGTGCTTCGAGTTCTGCAACCTTTTTACTCTTCTGCTTTAGCTGCTTTACAGTCATTTGCCCCCTGGTGGTTTTTAATTTTCGTTAAACTCTTGGCAACCACAGCGCCCTGTTCATGGTATTATACCGAAAATATATCTCAGTAGCGCTGGGCGGAGAAAGCGCGTCTAAGCCCCGACTAACTCTAGGTGCGCAGCGCCGGTAAGAGCGCAGTTATACATTCGACCGCTTCGCTTTGAATGAACAACCGAGCTTGCTCGGCTGTTCATTCAATCGAATGTACTGCGCCAAAAGGGCTTCGCCCCTCTGGACTCCCCAACCACGCTACGCTGGATACCTACCCAACGGCTGTTTTTTGAACCACCTTCCCAGCCAAGAAGATAATTACGCTTTTGAGTGATGTGTGTCATATATTTATTGAACGAAATTGAAAGTCAAAACATACAGGGCGATAACGTAACTCTTTTACTCAACCTTAACTTCAGCAATTGACGAAATATATTGCGTTTGTCAATTGTTTGTGCTTATTGCACATAATATTTTTTTTGGATTTGTGGAGAAGTGTCACGTCCGCGCTCATCGATGCCTTTACAAAACACTTCAGGTCAGGCGAAAGTTTTTCAAGAATTACTGACGCGAGAAAGTTTGCCGAAACAATTATTGGAGAGGCAGCACCAGGCACAAGGTCGAGTAAAGAGGTTGATGAGAGCGTTGAAGCTGCCCTAGTCCGTGTAGCTCAAGATATAGTTAGGGAGTCGAGCAATCCAATTGAAGCTTTCAGAAAACTTGTTGATTTACACGATCGCCAGCCAGCCCTGAATGTACGATCATCAACAAGCGTAGCAGAGCAGGCGTACAGCACTCCGGTGCCGATCGCATATCTGGCAACTGTGCTGGCAAGAATTACAAGCGACCAGACTATATATGAGCCATCGGCGGGACATGGGGTCCTCTTACTGGGCAGTGATCCAAAACAAGTGACAGTCAATGAGCTAAATCCTGACCGTGCAAAAGACCTACGAAGACAAGGTTACGCTGTCACAGAGAATGACGCGAGTACAACTATCTCTGCACAATTACACGACATCGTGATCATGAATCCGCCCTTCGGAACAGTGAATGATTCGGTAGGGGAAAAGCGGCAGTTTCAATTTGGAGATTATCGAACAAGTCAAATTGATCATGCGATCGCCCTGAAAAACTTGCAGGCCATGAAACCAGATGGGCGAGCAGTTCTCATCTTGGGTGGGAAGCTAGGAACAGATCAGGTCGAACGCAGCGATCAGTATAATACCCGTGAGAGCAGGGGTTTTTACTATACGCTTTACCAACATTACAAAGTTGAAGACCATTTCACTGTGGCTGGAAATTTGTACAGGAAGCAAGGAGCAGGATTTCCCATTGATATTGTTGTTGTCAATGGTAGAGGCAAATCTGAGCGTTCCTTACCTGCAAGAGATGTTCCGCGTATTTACAAGAGCTTCGACGAGTTAGGGGAGTATCTCAATGAATTTCTACGAGCCGAATCCGAACGTTTGGGCATCACCGCAGAACGAGAGAGTTCTGGCAGTGCTAGTACCCAGCCAACAGACGAGCCTCAGCGAGAATGGATATCTGGATCTGATGACCAAACGACTGAATTGGCTGATCGACAAGTGGATAGAAGAAGCGCAGACGACAGCGGACGACACCCATCTGCTGCTCAAACAGAAGATGAAGAGTTTCTCAATATACAGCAAGCGACCGTACTGGCCGACACAGCACAATTCACGGGAAGCTCTGAACAAATGGCAGAGTCAGTGGTCAGATTTCATAGTCTACGAGAGCGGAATCATACAAACGTTGCTGATGTACCAGGGGATAGAATTTTCAGTGTCAGTGGAAACAAACAAGGAGAGGATAACCGATCTACTGGCGATGTTCCAATCCCCAGACGTTCAGCCGAATCTGGAGTCTTGGTTGGAGGAAGCGACTTACTATCTGCTCAAGTAGAACAGCCCAAACAACTCGCCTACCAGCCTAAAAGCCAAGCCCGTTCACTGGGAACTTTAGTTCCAGCAAACATGCAAACTGGGCTGAATCAAGCTCTGCTCAAGCTAGAACGCACTGTTGGTTCCCTGGATGAGTATGTTGCAGACCGTTTAGCCTACGGTACAGTGGAAGAGGTACACAAGTATTTTAGTGCGGAACAAGTCGATGCGATCGCCCTGGCCGTGTCGAACCTGGAAAAGGGTTCTGGATTTATCTTGGGCGATCAGACTGGCATAGGTAAGGGGCGTGTTGTTGCTGGCATTATTCGCTACGGAAAAGTTACAGCCCGAACCCCAATATTCATTACCAAAAATCCCCCTCTTTACGCAGATATGATCCAGGATTTGGGCGACATCGGAATGCCTCACTTTAGACCATTGGTTACCGACGAAAATTTAACCCTCCCCTTACCCGATGGGCGCGAGTTAAAAACCAAATCTAAAACCCACCGTGAGGTGATCAAAGCATTTCAGGAGCAAGGGAGTCTAGGCAACTACGATGGAATTTTTACAACTTACAACCAACTTCAGACCGTCAAAGGGAAAGAACCGGAACGCAGGACTTTCCTCAGAACATTTGCACCAAAAAGTCTGATTATTCTCGACGAGAGCCATGAAGCGGGTGGCAGCAGCAATACCGAAATCATCAGAACTTCTAGCGTAGCCAACAGGGCTGATTTTACCAGGGAACTGATAGAGCGATCGCAAGGTGTTCTCTATTCAAGCGCCACTTATGCCAAGAATCCCCAAGTGATGGATTTATACTCTCGCACCGACATGCGTCTGGCACTCAGCAACATGGAGAATCTCACCGATCTGGTTGCGTCTGGCGGTGTCCCATTACAACAGACCTTAGCCTCAATGCTAACTGAAGCAGGGCAGTATATTCGCCGGGAACGGTCTTTTGAAGGGGTCAATTTTGAGCCTGTTGTCGTCCCTGTAAATCGGGATGTTGCTGAAAACATATCATTCATCATGTCGGAAATTATGCAGTTCGACCAGATGAAAGATAAAGTGGTTAAAGGCATGGATAAGGAGTTGAAATCTGAGGCAAAGAAGAGTTTTGGGGATAACTCAACCGGAGGGGCTGGTGCGACATCTACAAACTTTACAAGTATCATGCATAACGTCATCGACCAGATGTTGTTTGCCCTAAAAGCTGAGGAAACAGTTCAAAAAACCCTGGAATTGTTGAAAAAGCCAAACCCAGAAAAACCAGTTCTTGCCTTATCAAATACGATGGGAAGTCTGATTGCACGTCAAGCGCAAGACCAAGGTTTGCAGCCAGGGGATAAAATGGATGTTGATTTTGGCACACTCCTTCATCGTTATCTAGATCGGAGTCGGGACGTAATTATTGGCAATCCTTATGGAGAAAAGAAAAGACATCGCCTAACTGACGCTGAATTAGGTACATCTGCAACCAATAAATACAATTCCATTCAAAACTTGATCCATGAGACCAATTTTGAAGGAATCCCCGTAAGCCCAATCGACTATATAACGTTTCGCTTAAATCAAGAAGGATATCGGGTTGGCGAAGTCACTGGGCGAGAGCATATCGCCCTCTATGATCAGGAGGGCAGCTTAACCTATCAGCGCCGCTCTAACCAAGAGCGCAGTAAAGCTAATGTCGTTCAGACAGTAAAATCCTTCAATCAAGGACGCCTCGATGTAATAATTCTCAATAGGTCGGGTAGTACTGGTATATCATTGCATTCCTCTGAAAAATTTTCTGATCACAGACAACGCCACATGGTCGTTGTGCAGCCAGAAAGAGATATAAATTCCTTCATGCAGATGTTAGGGAGAGTACATAGAACTGGGCAAGTTGTACCGCCAAATTTTACACTGCTCATGGGTGATGTCCCTGCCGAGAAGCGCCCCGGTGCTGTTCTGGCTAAAAAAATGGCGTCATTGAATGCAAACACAACCGCCGCCAGAAAAAGTGCATTTTCCATAGCCAATACACCTGACTTCATGAATGAATATGGCGACATCGTTGTAACTGAAATCATGAAGGCTAATCCTGAGATACATGCTCGCTTGGATTCTCCTCTGGGCAGTACTGACGACCTCTTCTCATCAGAAAATGCAATTAGCAAAGTGACTGGCAGAATCCCTTTGCTGCCGATCGCCGAACAAGAAGCCATCTACGACAGCATAGAACAAAAATACACAGAGTATGTTTCTCGTCAGGAAGCGATCGGGGAATCTATTTTAGAAGCGAGCACCCTAAACCTGGACGCCAGAACGCTGGCTCGTATGGAAGTCCTACCGGCTGACGTAAAGAGCGGATCGCCCTTCACTGGCCCAATCTATGCGGAGATAGCTGATGTTAAAAACCCTCACAAACCCTATACGACACTCCAAGTAATCAATACCCTTCGACAGACTCTAAGTTTGCCTGAAGTAGAAAGCCTTAATTCAGATTATTCTTCAGAAATAATTCAAATTTCTAAAAGCAACCTCAGGCAAGACATTCCTCGTCTTGAAGAAAAAGCTTACAAATACAAATTAACTATCACCCCTGAACGAGCCGCAAGCGTTGATGATCATTTACAACGAGTCACTGACATTTTGTCGGAATTTTCTGTAGGGCAACCCATCTGCTTAACCACAGAAAAGAACGAGAGATTTTACGGGGTCGTCAGTAAAACTAAGCATAATGGTATTTCGGCTAGTCCAGTTGCTCCTTCTGCATGGGAAATGAAGCTACTGATTGCCGATTCGGTACGGGAACTAACCTTATATCTTGCACCTATAGGCATAAACCCCGAAGATGCACATAAAGAGCACA
>CAXTSI010000076.1:0-23504 GCA_964246695.1 uncultured bacterium | reverse complement strand
CCTTGGACATTTCATAGCGATCGCCCTAATTCATATTTCTATTCTGCAACGCCCTTTTTACTGCGGTCAAAATCAGGACGGTGTACCCGTAACCTTTGCGCGCACTCAAGACGGGAAGAACGTGCCAATGATTCGCTGGCTTGACAACAAATACTTCTCCCAAAAGTTGACTCCTCAGCGACGATGCGAAGAGGTATCCCAAAGATTTCAGAGGAATTTTGACAACGGTACTCTGAGATATATTAAAGCAGGTATGCTCAACGGACAACCCGTCGTCTGTGCTGCTACTCAAAAAAACGCTCCTTGTACACTTAGCACTTTGTTATTCACTCTCAAGCATGACAGCGATCCCAACGCTACTGCACGAAGACTATTTTATAGCAGTGATTCCGCAAATGGAAACGGCATAGACGAAGTTGGCGGAGATAAAAGCCATGACCCGCTAAATATTGATGTCGAATCGTACCTATACTTTGCACCATCACGTAAGTAGGGAGTGGGGAGTGGGGAGTGGGGAATGGGAAGTGGGGTACCATGCATGTCAACTTAAGCCCTGGCGAATGGAATTCGCGGCACACCATGAAAGTCCTCGTTGAGTGGGACTAATGGAAAATCAAAGGTTTTGAAACCTGCGTTCGTCTGGTTTTGCAGGGGTGCAGCGATTTTAACCGCCCATTTGAGATTAAGTTGACACCAATGTCATCCTACCCGCCCATTTACAGCCACAATATAACCGTAGGGGCGGGGTATCCCCGCCCTTACAATGTGGCGCGGGTTCAATTGAAAACTGCTGTAAAATTATTGAATTTGCACACCCAAATTTCATTAAAAATCTTGTGGGGTGGGCAGGAAAGCCCGCCCAGTTAACGCAAGTTAAATACGCGAAAGCTTAGTAGAGGTGATGCCGTACTTTCAGCTATATCGCACCCTACATCATTTCAACGCAACTGGGTATGAAAATCAGATGGATTGGCGTAAATTCACATTGCTTGCCTGTCTTGGCAGTTTATCAATTACGCTCTCAACATGGGCAGCAAACGTCAGTTTTTCTCGCCCATGTACCAGTGTTGATTGCAACTTTTTGCAACGGTCAAAACCGCCCACTCAGCTATCTGTAGAACAGCTAAACCACCAAGCTCAAGCTATCACGGTGCGCGTGATGTCACATGATTTTTTAGGCTCAGGAATTATACTGCAAAAACAAGGGTCAGTTTATACAGTCCTAACAAATGCTCATGTGTTGCTTGCAGGTAACCAGCCCTATCGCATTCAAACCCCCGATGGTCAGATATATACAGCCAAAAATGTAGAGACGCGACAGATCGCGTCTCTACAAGGCAACGATTTGGCTTTATTGCAGTTTCGCAGCAGTGTTCGTGTCTATACTGTCCCATCTCTGGGCGCAAAACCAGAGGTGGGAGATGAGGTGTTTGCAGCTGGGTTTCCCTCTACAGGAGAGGGATCTAAAGACAAAGGCTTTGCCTTCACGACTGGTAAAGTGTCGCTAGTGCTGCAACTTGCTTTGAAAGGTGGCTATCAAGTTGGATACACCAATAACATCGAAAAGGGCATGAGTGGCGGACCACTGCTGAACCGTCGCGGTCAGGTTGTGGGTGTGAATGGAAAGCACGCCTATCCATTGTGGGATGTTCCCTCTGTGCTTGCTGATGGTTCCGAAGCTGACCCAGCTTTGCACCAAAGGATTATTCGCCTCAGTTGGGCTGTGCCAATAGAGAGGGTAGGTCAAGTAAACATTATGGGAGATTAGAATAGACGAAAGCACATTAGCTACAACGGCTTATGTAGCTGGGTTTCTTGCACCGACACCAGCAATTAATAACTCGGTTTTAAATTTTGCTCCAGGGGAGATTACTGCTAATGGTTCGCAGCGTGATGGCTATGCCTTGATCTATGACAATATTACCCAACAGGGGATGAGCGGTGGTCCAGTGATGAATGAAAAAGGTGAACTGGTAGGAGTTCATGGTCGAACAAACAAAGATCCCAACAATCTCAAAACAGGCTTGAGTTTGGGCATTCCCATCAATACCTTCAAGAGACTGTCAGCAAAAGTTGAGGTAGATGTGGGAGTCCGTCCGACTAACACTGCTGTAGCGACAGCACCAAAAGCTGACGACTTCTATATTCAGGGTGTGGATAAGTATAAGAAAGAAGACTTTCAAGGTGCGATCGCTGCTTACAACGAAGCAATTTGCCTCAACCCCAACTATACTGCTGCCTACAATGAACGGGGTATTGTCCGCGATGATTTGGGAGATAATAATGGGGCAATTGAGGATTACAACCAAGCCCTGCGGATTAATCCTAACTATGCTGATGCCTACGTTAACCGAAGTCTTGTCCGCAGTAAATTTTGTAGGGTACGATATAGCCGAAAGTACGGCAACTGAAATTTGGGGTGATGCCGGACTCAAGGGCTTTCACAACCTACACCTGAAGTTTTGTATTTTATTTAGTCCGCGTTCCTCATAAGCTTTAGGGAGCAGAAATCTCAAATGATTTAATCATTTTCTCTGCTGTTTGCATAAACTGATCATAATCATCTATTGCTGCTGTATAGGTGATTATGTATACTCTATCACCTTTTAAAGTCCAAACCTGTAAATTTTTTAAACTGTTGCCCTCATTTTTACCAGTATAAACTAATTGATTTGCTGCTTTATTTGCCAGAATTGTTGAACCTTGCTCAATAATTTTAGCCTCTGACACATGCTTATTGATTTCGGTTTTAAATAAATTGGTAGATTGCGCTAATGTGCCTGAATAGTTTTCCAAAACCTTGATAGTCAAATTTTCTTGAAATTTATTTGCTTGACTTTGTTTAGGTGACAAGAATGTAACCACTTCCCCAGTAACAGGGTTTTCTAAGTTTTGTATAGACCAAGTTTCAGGATATTTTATTTTTATCCCATAACTAGGATTATCATAGCTTTTGTAGATCAAAAAATTATCTTTTGTTGAGATAAAATATGAGATAAAAATACTCATGACAACTGCTGCTGCTATTCCGACTCCAATCAAAGCTTTCCAAGGTGGTGATCCTAGTCCTCTGACAGCTTGCAACGCTTCATCTGCTGTATAGTAGCGCTGACGGAAGTCATAGCGCACCATCCTGTCTAATATATTTGCTAGCTTAGTGCTGACCTTGACGCGATCGCGCCAGATAATTTCTCCTGTATCGGGGTGTGTCGGGAGCTACGAGAGTTAATAATGAATTTGATAAGCTAGTGAGAGGTGTTTCATGTTACAAACTTCAAGAAAGATGATAACACTATACAAGCGCTTGTCAGAGGTTGGCTTTCCGGAGAAGTTTGTTCGGGAGAAAGCACTGCCTGATTGGTGGGATGAAGAATTTGAAGCCACGCCAGGGGCTGTAGTGGAGGCTGCTGCTTATGTTTCGCGTCGATTAAACCTTGACATCACCTGTTTACTAGAACCCTCAGCAACTCCGGTTTTTAAGCAATCATGTCAGGCTAAGTTTAAAACAAAGCAAGGAACTACAAATCAACAGCTTTTAGTTGCATACTGTATGGCAACACGTATTGCTGAAATGGTTGCTTATGCCTGTGTACCCAAGTATAAGTTATTGCCGACTGACTCAAAGCTTGTGCGCGATGAAATTCTTAAACATCAACAGTTTGTCAACCTAGAGGGGCTATTGAAATTGTGCTGGAATTATGGAATTCCAGTTGTTCACTTTAATGGGTTTCCATTAGCCCCGGAAGTGCATAAGTTTAATGGCATGGTAGCGTTTTTTGAAGGACGCCCAATAATTGTTATTAGTTTCAATCAGTGTTCACCTACTAAGTTGTTGTTTATTTTGGCGTACGCATTGGGGCTGATTATTAAAGGTCATGTGAATAATTCTGCAATTGTAGATGAGGAGATTGAACTAGCAAGTTTAGATATTGAAGAAATAGAAGCCAAAGAGTTTGCTTCGGAACTTTTGTTAGGAAAGCCGGACATAGGGGATCAAACACACTACGATTTCAGAGGAGAGCAACTGGCTGCTTATGCTCAAAACATTTCAGAGAGAGACGATGTTCCTAAAACAATAAATCACTATGCCTTACAATACCTGGACTTAGAAAGATTGGATGAAGATAGTCAGGATTACCTAATATTAGCGCTTATGGAGTAGTATTTGCCAGTAGTTTGTTTTTTGGATAATGATATTATTTTGAAGTTAGTGGCTTGCAGTCTATTCTCAGAAGCAGTAAGCAGTATAGGTGTGACTGAAACAAACCTGCGAGTTTTATCAGATGCAAAATATGTATTCCGTAAAAGCCGCCGGGTAGTGCAAAAGTATCCTCAAACTATCCGAGAAAGTGCGATTTTAATTGTGGATAGATGCACGAAAATCCAACCTGAGCCTAGTGAGGAACTCAAAAAATTACAGATTGAAGGGATTGATCCTGGTGAGCTAATTTTAATTTCAGCCACTAGGTATGAGGAATCGTTTTATTTAACTACAGGAGATAAGCGATGTCTTACTGCTTTAGCTACTGCTCCTCAATTGGCTGAGATTAGACAAAGGTTGATTGGGCGTGTTATTTGTTTGGAACAACTGATTTTGAAGCTAATTGACACACAGGGATTTGATGAGGTTCTAGCTAAAGTGCTACCAGCTAGGGAATATGATACTGCTTTAAAGGCAATTTTCGGATCTGGCGAAAAGGCTACCCAAGAAAATATCTTGCAAGCACTGGAGGGATATATAGAGGACTTGCGAATGAAAACTCAAGGATTATTAACTTACCTTTGATACTACTACGCCTCTCCAGCTTTAAAAATCTGTTTTGCAGTTAAATTCAATTCCGGGAATAAAGGTGATATTAAGCGATCGCCACCTCTAAACTGGTTAACTTGATACTCACCTTTAACTAATGAGTAAATAGAAATAGTAGGTAGCTTAGGATTACCGATAAATCGTTTACCGCCTAAAGCTAAGTAATCCACAATCCAGTATTCACCAACTCCGAATGACTCATACTCTTCTAATTTCAAAGCGTAGTCATCCGACCAATTGGTAGAAACAACTTCAACGATTAAACGAATAGAATCACCTCGTGTAATGATGGATTCTTTTTTCCATCGAGGTTCATGGTTAGAAACCTGTTGTTTATCTAGAATAATAACATCTGGTTCATAACCACCATTGTCTCTTGGTTTAATAACACATTCTTTTGGAATGAAGTAGGGTAGTTGCAAACGCTCAATTTCTATAAACAGTTTGCCAGAAGTAAATCCCGCTACCTCTGAATGTGGTCCAGTTGGCTTAGGCATTTCAACAATTATTCCATCATGTAATTCATATTTGTGTTCGGAATTCTCTGGATACCATTCAATGAATTCATCAAATGTGACTAGTTGTGGTAAGGCTTGAATCATAAAAATCCTATTTTTAATAGAACTAAAAAGTTAATTGAGAAATTTCCACCTTCAATAAAGGATGCATACTTATCGCACCAAAGTTTAATTTTGTTAATTATTCTAGCCTGGGTAAGGGAAAAAAGGGGAGACATAAAGAAGCTGAGACATGGAGATGAAGAGCTTTCTGCAAAACTAAGTAGCTCTGGGCAAACTGGGTACACTCCTGAGCATGGGGCATTGGTTGTTATTCCCACCAACAAGCCCCTTTCAGAAATCATCATTGAACAACGGGGCGATCGCCATCGCCATTCAGATCAAGTCAGTAATAATTACTTACAAATAAAAATAGGTTTGTAGTTGCGCTTTAGCGCTCCATGACTGTCTTGAGCGCTAAAGCGCAACTACGTACCTTATGATAAGTGTTCAACCAGACATGATATCACAAACAGCACACTCAAAATTTTGCGGGTGTCGGAGCGTTAATCTCAAATGACTTAATCATCTCTTCTGCAACAGGCAAAAACTGAGAAAATTGTGTTGCCTCTGCTGTATATGTAATATAATATGCCTTACTGTTTCTTACTGTTCCAATTTCCATTACTTTTAAATTACATCAATGAGGTGGCAATGATTAACAACTCCGCTATTCCAAATAAAGGACTACGTCTCAACCGCGATACGGCTCCCGCCTTTTGGATGATTGACATCCTCTGGTATGTGCTAGTTGACGGCAACGATACAGGGGGCGCGTATTCAGTAATGGAACAATTTATGCGTCGCGACTCAGGTGCTTTTGTCCCACATATCCACAACGTTGACGAGTGGTTCTACGTTTTTGAAGGCGAGATGAACATGACTGCTGGTGACGAGAGTTTCACCGCACGCGGCGGTGACTCTATCTGGATTCCACGCGGTACAGTTCATCATTTCAAGGTGACAAGCGAGGTGTGCCACGCACTCAACGGTTACACTCCCGCTGGGTTCGAGCAAGTACTTAAGGGCTTAGCTCAACCAGCAGAGCGCCGCGAACTGCCTCCCCTGGACTTTCCAAAGCCTGACAAAGAAACAGTTGACAAAATCTTCAATAATTTCTGGACAGTGCAGGCTGACGCATCTTGGGCACAATCGCAGTTAGCTATGCAAATGGGTATGGGGTAAAGGTGAAGTCGTGATACCCGATTGCATACGATCCCGTCATCTGTCTACGCTTTCTTACCTTCACCTATGTCCGAGTCAAAAACTCAGTTCCACAAATCCGTTGAAGTTACCCAACCAAAGTCCTCAACGCCCTCATGGCTTCTTAAGCTGCTGTATGATGGTGAGTGTCCATTGTGTGTACGAGAAGTCAACTTCTTGATTAAACGGGATGCAGGACGAGGTTTAATAGCGTTTGTGGATATTGCAGACGATAACTATACCCCGGAATCGCATGGCGGTGTAGACTATGAAACGGCGATGGGGCGAATCCATGCTGTACTTCCTGACGGCACTCCGATCAAAAATGTTGAGGTTTTTCGTCAAGTTTACGAAACCCTTGGGATGGGATGGGTTTATGCCGCTACAAAATTGCCCATTATCGGTCCCATCGTTGATATGCTTTATACAATTTGGGCAGACTTGCGCCTCGCCCTGACTGGACGACCGAAATTAGCAACGATTATTGCCGATCGCCAAAAGCGCATTGAGGACAAGACTCAAGGGCGCTGCAGACTGATCGAATAATTACTAATTCGTAATTCGTAATTAAGGGTACATGTTCCCCTACAGCAGTTTTCAATTGAATTGATCGCATTGTAAGGGCGCGGAAACCGCGCCCCTACGTTCATATTGTGGTCTACTTAAATTAAATTTGCTGTAAATTGATTTAGGGAAAGTAAAAAATGCACATGCTTCATTATTTCAAGCAAAAGCGCGAAGTTTGCCGGATAGAATGTTCAGCTTTGCGCGAGTTTCGCATTTATGCATGAGATAATTACGAATTACGTTAGCGTAAGCGTTGCGTTAGCGAGTACTCGAGCGTCAGCGTTAGCGTAAGCGTTGCGTTAGCCGGTACTCCGGCGTCGGAACGAGCGTCATTATCAATTACGAATTATTATGACACTCTGCTTTCGAGCGCTCATATATACGGCGCGGCATTTTTCGGGGTCAGCATCGAACGTAAAGATGCCTTGTCCTTGTTTCAATCCCACGGATGGGCGCCGTGGGATACACTGTTAAGAGTTCCTTCTGAAGTTTTCATAAGATACCATAGAGGAATTTCACTCCTAGGCTAAAGTCATGGCTTCGGTATCAAATAGCAAAGCAACTATTATCCGTACAGAACGCGGACTAACGATAGCAGGGACACGCATCACTCTGTATGACGTAATGGACTACGTGATAGCTCAGTACCCACATTCGTTTATCTGTGCCCTATTTGATCTCAACAATGAGCAGATTAATGCTGCATTGTCCTATATTGAAGCAAATCGCACTGAAGTCGAAGCAGAATATGAACTTGTTCTCAAAGAATCTGAAGAACTTCGACAGTATTACGAAGAACAAAATCGTGAGCTAATTGCCCGAATTGCGGCAAAGCCACCTAAACCAGGTATGGAGGCTGCTTGGGAAAAACTTCAAGCACAGAAAGCCCAGCATCAAGCTCAACTTGAGTCCCAAGCATGATTTTCCTGGTAGACCACAATCTTGAAGGACATGCTCTAATTCTATCAGGTAACATTGCTAACCTAGGTTGGCTGGATTTACTCCCGATGCGCTTTATGACATTTGAAGAAACCTCCTTATCCATTACTAGCAATGATCGGGTAGTTTGGCGATTTGCACAGGCAAACCAAATGATTCTGCTGACAGCCAATCGCAGCATGAAAGGCAAAGATTCCCTAGAGCAAGTGATGCGTGAAGAAAGTACATCAACTTCTTTGCCTGTTGTCACAATTGGAAATGCTGAGCGAATCCTGATCGATCCTAATTATCGCAATCGTTGCGTTGACCGGCTCATTGAGATTATGTTTGACATTGATGACTACAGAGGCTCAAGGAGGATTTTCATTCCGTGATATGTATTGGCATTGAGTAGTTAATCGTGGATTAGTTTATGGGAATTGAAGACCCAAGAATTGAACCTGCTTTGCAGCATAAGCTATTTGATATTATTACAATTGCAATTTATGCAGTAACGATACAAGTTTGGCATCATATCTTGATGAAAGGGACTAGACTTGGCGATCGCCCAATCTTAGGTTTGCCATTTTCCTCTATCATTGCTTGGTAAAGTAGTGCTTGGGTCTAACGATATTTGTTAAAAATAAATTGCGTAAATCAATAAATAACCCCACTCTCCGTTGGATATTTCAATGTTTTCAACCGCAAAATGTGTGGCATTCGACCTCGAAAATAACACCTTTCGCATTAGCAAGCAACTAAATTAACACCCATCGTGGCGATCGCCTACTTAATCGTGATGTCCACCAGTTGTTCGGTAGCCAACGCTTAGCTTTTGCGTTCCTCTTCGTCGCTATATTTGTCGAGCCATGCCCACAAAAAAGCTTAATGTCCACCAACGAAGCGACCCCGCAGACTCTTGGTTTTATCGTCAGTATTTTAGCGATTGTCAGGGACTTTAGGCTTGGATAGCAAACAATTCGTTGAGTTTTTCTCTTAAATCGGAAGATACCAGTAAAGGTTTATAAACTTCTCCCTCATATGGTTTCCAGAAGTAGCCAGGAGCAAAAACCCTGAAGCCAATAAGATGATTCATCTGTTGCCATAATGTTTCACTCAACACCAGCCCAGAAAAATTCAGATTGGCGTGATTATTTTCTGATATCAGTTCGCTGTAGGTTCTAAATTCATCAACTTCTAGACCTACTAAAGCATAACGAAATGCAGGAGCATACTGTAAATGTTGATATAAAAGTATGCCAATTTCAGTCATTTGGTAGGCATCTTCAGGAGTGGTAATGCCAACTTGACTGATGCCACTCGGACAAACTCTAGTCCACCAGTTATCTTCACTGTCTTGAAAAACTCCTGTGTTACATTTTGACTCTACTCCATTAGGAAGTTGCCAATAAATTTGGTGAAAGTGTTTCGCAAATCGCTCTGCATCTGACTGAGAAGAGCCACATTCAGCCGACAAACTAAAAATCCATGCCATAGTTAATTATTTCTTTATTTAATATTTTATCCCTTAAAGCACTTTCTCCCAATCATTTCGTGTGTTAGCGATGGCAGTCTCATACTTTTCCAAAAGGATGGTTCGTCTTGGCATAATACTAACGTGAGTTGGACTATCTTGCACTGCCTCAATCTCCCCCAATATCTGACAATCATCAATCTGCCATAATGGATCTTTCCCTGTACCACCAAACTCTTGTGGTTTACGGAAAGCAGGAAGTGCCGCGATTGATAAAGATGTAGACATTCCTTTATTATTTCTGATGGCTACCTCAACTATAGTAGGCGAATTACTCTGCTCTACTGATGATCGCAGACTGCCTTGCTCATCTAACAAATCTAGTGGTATTTGTTCCACATCTATATCTATACTTAATCTTACTCCTAACATTCGAGGCGATCGCCCAATCTTAGGGAAGCCATTTTCCTCTATCATTGCTCGGTAAAGTAGTGCCATACTATGAGGATATTTATGATTGACAGTTAATTTGTCGCGCCTTTCGCGCTTAAGAACGAGCCGACGTGAGTTCAAAAAAGGCTTTCAATATCCCTTGCCCCATGAATTACCCGAGCAAGCTCGATGCCCCCAGGAATTGGGCGATAAATGAGAAGATACTTGCCAACAGGGAAACTTCTGAGCGACAGTGCTAGCTCTTCACGGGTTTGTCCCATCTGAGGAGAATCCGACAGAAGTTTGAGTTTTTCATCAATGGTATCAAGCAGTCGATTGGCGGCGACTTGGTTGTCCTCTGCAATGTAGAGCCAGATTTCAATGAGGTCGTCTTGAGCCTCAGGCGATTGAATAATCTGTCCCATGCGTCAATTGCTGCGTTCTTGAGCTAGTTTTTTCCTGCCCTCAGCTTTTATCTTCTCTACATCGAACGGTATGCCTTCGCCTCGGTCAAGCTGGTCTAGTCCTATCTGGACTTCGCGGCGCAGTGTTTCAAGTTTCAGCTTCCGTAGGTCTTCCCGTTCTTTGAGCAGCCTAAGCCCCTCACGAATCACCTCGCTCTGTGATTGGTACAGTCCGCTTTCAATAAGTTCTGCCACAAAGTTATCGAATGTTTCACCAAGATGAATGTTCATGATGCAGTATCTCGGATAATGCGCTTGGGATTTGGACGTTGTAAGGAGGTTCGGTAGCTCTTAAAATAATAGTTTCTAATTCTAATAATAGGGCAGGATTTTCCCAGTAAAAAAGAAAGCTGACTGCGGTTGAGCTACATGGTTTAGTCAAAATCTCAAGTTAAGAAACCCGGTTTCTTGAAGAAACCGGGTTTCTAAGCGCGTTCAGGAAATCAAACAAATTAAGTTGTCAACAACTCTGCAGATAAGCGCGAAAAGGCAAGGCGCTCATTCTGTACATCGACAAAAATGGTGTCACCGTCGTTGAATTCACCGCGCAAGATAGCCTTGGCAATCTGAGTTTCTAACTCCCGTTGAATTGCTCGCTTTAATGGACGCGCTCCAAACATCGGATCGTAACCGACATCGGACAAAAAGTCAAGAGCAGTATTGGAAAGCTTGAGAGACATCTTGCGATCGCTTAATCTTTGCCGCAGTCTATCTACTTGCAACTGCACAATCTGACGCAATTCCCCTTTCTGCAAAGCGTGGAAGATGATGGTTTCGTCAACGCGGTTGAGAAACTCCGGACGGAAGCTACTGCGCATCGCCTCCATCACCCGATGGTGCATCTCGTCATAGCGCGAGTCATCCCCCGCTATATCGAGAATGTACTGCGAACCGATGTTGCTAGTCATGATGATGATAGTGTTCTTGAAATCCACCGTATGACCTTGGGCATCAGTCACACGCCCATCATCAAGGATTTGCAGAAAGATGTTAAATACATCCGGATGCGCTTTTTCGATTTCGTCAAACAAAATCACAGAGTAGGGACGACGACGAATCGCTTCAGTGAGTTGTCCACCTTCCTCATAACCCACGTATCCCGGAGGCGCACCAATCAGCCGGGAAACAGCGTGTTTCTCCATGTACTCGGACATATCAATCCGCACCAGCGCATCTTCGGTATCAAACATATACGCCGCCAAAGCTTTCGCCAGTTCGGTTTTACCTACACCCGTAGGACCGAGGAAAATAAAGCTAGCAGTCGGACGATTGGGATCGGCAAGTCCAGCGCGAGAACGTTGAATCGCATCAGCAACAGCTGTCACCGCTTCATCTTGTCCAACTACCCGGTGGTGCAGTTCATCTTCTAAATGTAGCAGTTTTTCTTTCTCTGATTCCACCAACTTGCTGATGGGTATCCCTGTCCACTTAGAAATAACTTCCGCAATGTCAGCTTCTGTGACTTCCTCTCGCAATAGTGATTTTCCACTATGTTGTGCTTGGGCTAGTTCAGTTTCGGCTGCTTCCAATCGGCGATGCAAATCGGTTAATTTGCCGTATTTCAACTCAGCGGCGCGGTTGAGATCGTAGTCGCGTTCTGCTTGCTGAATCTCTAGGTTAACCCGGTCTATCTCTTCTTTGACAGACTGAATTTTGGAGATCACATCTTTTTCAGATTGCCATTGGGCATTTAGTGCCCTTTGATCTTCTTTGAGATCTGCAAGTTCTTTTTCTAGTCTTTCTAAGCGTTCACGAGAAGCTGCATTACTTTCTTTTTGCAGTGACAGCCTCTCCATTTCCAACTGTAGAATCTTGCGGTCAATTTCGTCGAGTTCTTCGGGTTTGGAGGTAATCTCCATTTTCAATTTTGCTGCAGCTTCGTCTACCAAGTCAATGGCTTTGTCTGGTAAGAAGCGATCGCTAATATAGCGACTTGACAATGTTGCTGCTGCAACTAAAGAAGTATCGGAAATCTTCACCCCGTGATGTACCTCATACCGCTCTTTCAACCCGCGCAAAATAGAAATAGTATCGGATACACTGGGTTGATCTACATAAACCTGCTGGAAGCGTCTTTCCAAAGCAGCATCTTTTTCGATATGCTTGCGGTACTCGTCGAGAGTTGTCGCACCGATACAGCGCAACTCGCCCCGTGCTAACATTGGTTTTAGCAGGTTGCTAGCATCCATCGCGCCTTGGGTAGCACCCGCACCGACAACGGTGTGAATTTCATCAATAAACAGAATAATATTGCCGCCGGATTCGGTGACTTCTTTTAAGACTGCTTTCAGACGTTCTTCAAATTCACCCCGGAATTTTGCTCCTGCAATCAAAGCACCCATATCTAAAGCTATCAGCTTGCGGTCTTTAAGAGACTGGGGTACGTCACCAGCAATAATGCGTTGTGCTAGTCCTTCGACAATGGCAGTTTTACCAACACCGGGTTCACCAATGAGCACGGGGTTGTTCTTAGTGCGGCGTGATAGAATTTGGATGGTACGGCGGATTTCATCATCACGCCCAATCACTGGGTCAAGTTTACCTTGACGGGCAGCTTCTGTGAGGTCGCGCCCATATTTTTCCAGTGCTTCGTATTTGCCTTCTGGATTTTGGTCGGTCACTTTCTGACTCCCACGAATTTGTTTAATAATATTCTTTAGTTTTGCTTCGTTTAATCCAAATTCTTGGAATAAACTTTTGCCAAAGCGGTCATCTTTAGCGTAGGAAAGCAATAGGTGTTCAATGGAGATGTATTCGTCTTGAAATTCCTTGCGATATGCATCAGCTCGATCTAGTAGTGTATCTAAGCTGCGTCCTAAGTAGACGGAACTGCTGCTACCAGATATTTTTGGCTGACTTTGGATGAATTGTTCGGTGCGCTCGCGTAGTTTTTGCCCATTTGCACCTGCTTTGGTTAAAATACTGCTGGCTAGTCCTTCAAGTTCCAGCAGTGCTTTCATCAGGTGTTCGCTTTCGATCTGCTGTTGTTGGTATTGTTTGACAATATCTGGGGTGTGGGCGATCGCTTCCCAGGCTTTTTCTGTAAATTGGTTGGGATTTGTTGGTTGCATAGGCTTTTTAGGGAATGAACCACTGCAAGTGCACAGGGCGCATAAAGTGAACAAGATAATGGTTTGTTCTTATAAGGTCATTGTAAAAAGAGGCGGGTAAGTCACTGGATCGGTGTTCACGTCTTTTCTCTGTGGTATTACCGTCCGTTTTTGGCGTCTGCCCGCGGACGCCACAGGTTTCACCATTCTCGGTATTAGCGGGGTAGGCAAATCCACTGCCTACCCAAGGAAAGAAGCGGCTTTCCTCCCTCCTCAACTTCTTTGAGTGTCAGCGTCAGCTATATTTACGCCTATTCAGGTGAAATGAGCCTAACGTTGGGAAAGTAGGTGCGATAGCGATTGACATCGCGGGTAATGAGAGGCAAATTAGCAATGCTTGCATGGGCACCAATGTAGAAATCAGGCAATGGGGAGGTTCTTGCGCCACCACGACGGCGGTAGTTAAGAAAACTTTGACCTGCTTTGAATGCCGCATCCCAAGGTAAAGGGAGACGTTGAAATAGATCTGACGGTAATGCAGCGATCGGTTCCTGTTCTCTGGGAAAGCCGACGGCAATCTCAGCATAGATAATGGGATTGATCGCAAGTTGGTCTTGACGGGCATAGGTTGTCAGTTGAAGGGCTGACCAATCAAACCAGTTGGGATCGTTGGTAAGAATGTCGAGGATAACGTTACTGTCTACCAAGAAGGTCATTGATTGTCGTCACTGCGGGTGAGGGTCATGATTTGGTCAGTGGTGAGGTTTCCAGCAGCGCAACCCCGCATGGTGTCAATCCAGGTTAAGATTTTATCGGCAGGTTGTATTTTCTTGAGATAAAGACGATCGCCTTCGATTTCAAACGCTAATTCTACGTCGCCAGAAATGCTTAGCGCCTCTCGGATTTCAGGAGGGATGGTAATCTGACCGTCAGGTGTAATCCGCATCGTGTTTTTGTTGTTCAAGTGTTCTTATGTCCTCATATTAATGTTGATCGCAAAGAGTGCATTTCTATTAGACTGTCATAGAATGCGAATCTAACTTAGGATTGCTATAACATTTTATCGTTTAATCTAATCTGGTGAACCCATACATTTTGTCCCATGAGGAGTAGCATCGGGGTAAAAAGTAATTATCGCCTTTTCTTTTCTCCAGAAAACAGCTGGAAAAGATTTTCCAGTTTTCCAATCTCGCACATGATAAATACACTGCCCCTCATTATTTCCTTGGAGTTTAAAAATCTTGAAAGCATCTAGAAGCATTTGTTCAGCATTACTGATGTAGCTATAGCCTTTGATAACATCCCTGACTATCTGATTACCTTGTTTTAGGATTATGCCCATCGTGTAAATAACACCAGGAACAACTTCCTGGTGTTCGATATTATTTGGTAAGCGTCCCCCAATTCCTTTATTTTGTAGCTCTAAATATCTCCCGTAAAAATGCAAGCCACCTATTTTGTTAGGATTATATATTTCACCACAAAAAATATGTTCAAATCCCTTATTCTTAAACCAAATATCTGTGACATCTTCTAGAAAATCTACCTGATTTTTGCGACTAGGACGTATTTCGCCATTAGTCACTTGCTGAAGTTTTTGTACTACGTCTGGGTAATAAGATAGAAGCTGTTGAAATTTGCTAGGACTGACTCTTGTACCAATAGGACCACAAATTTGCAGTACCTTCCGATCAAAAGAATTTAGTTGGGGGGGAGGTGGTGTGATGTCTAACTTTTGTCCGGGTGGAAATCCAACAGGAACTGGGTTATCTTCACGATCAAAAAAGGGTAGAAATTTGGGATCTTGCTGGGCATACGCTGGTTTGTGCGACCAAAGTGGGGATGTTAGCAGTACAATAGTAAAACAACTAGTTACCAACTTAGTTAGCTGGGATACAACTGGTAATTGCATAATTTTACACTTGATAATTTGATTGACTACGGGAAAGAGTAGAACAAAGGGGCTATGTATGCTCTTTAGGCGCGATCGCCATTACTCACGCTCATAATCTGACTCAAGCGTACTGGCTAATATTGCAAATAATAAAACTATGTTTTATTTTTGAAAAATTTGAGCTTTCTTTAATAAAAGGTAATCGCTTCCTAGCCGTCAAATTCTTAATAACGTAAATTGCGCTCTTTTTAGAGTGAGGGCTGATAATAGCTAATGGTAACAATTAGCAATTAGCAATTAGCAATTAGCATTCTAAACTTCTGTTGCAAAAAGCAGTGCTACTCTGGTAAAAGTGTCAATTGTGACAACTGCCAATAGCCATTAACGTCTTAATGAGGTCATGGATTTAAAAATCTTCTCCACTCGCAGCGAGCAAAATGCTCAAGTGATCAAGAAAATCCGACTTCCAGGGTGGCGCAGAATTTTCTTTGGTGTGCGCACGCGCATTCTGGTTTTGTACGTCGTGCTGATGGCTTGCTCCACACTGGTATCTATTCTAGCAATCCGTGAGGTACTCCTTGTCAGACTACAAAAGCAGGTAGAAAAGTCTCTCATCCACGAGGTAGAGGAGTTTAGACGATTGACAAAAGGGAGGAACCTCACCACGGCTCAACCCTTCGGGGATAATGTCGCTGCTATCTTTGATGTCTTTTTGTCCCACAACACTCCCCACGACGACACATTTTTCATAACGCTGTTGAATGGCAAATTGTACAAATCCAGTCCTAAAGCCCTACCAATTACTCTACAGCTGAATGCGACCCAATTTAAACACTGGGAAAAACTTACCCAGACCGAGATCAGCAAGAAATTAACCTCAACTGATACTATCTACTATCTAGCTGAGCCGATACTCCTCGGGAAAACTCACGGTGTCTTCGTAGTCGCTTACGCCAATAAAAGCGCTCATCAACAGGTGAACCAGGCAGTTGTCGTCATGAGCAAGGTGACAATAGTTGTTCTAGCGGTGGCATCAGTGCTGGCTTGGGTAGTGGCTGGACGGTTATTGGATCCCCTGCGCTTACTCACCGAAACAGCCCACTCGATTAACGAGTCTGATTTATCTCGACGCATCCCCGTGCAGGGAGTAGACCAAATTGCCGATCTCACGATGACGTTCAATGAGATGTTAGACCGTCTCCAGACTGCTTTCGCCAGTCAACGAAACTTTATTAACGACGCAAGTCATGAACTGCGAACGCCGATTACAATTATCCGAGGTCATTTAGAATTGCTGGGTGACGATCCCCAAGAGCGACGTGAAACAGTGGAATTAGTGACTGATGAGCTGGATCGGATCAGTCGCTTTGTTGATGACTTACTATTATTAGCTAAGGCAGAGCAACCCAATTTTTTAGACCTACAGATCGTGGATATTAACTCGCTGACCGAGGAACTGTATACCAAAGCCAGAGCCCTAGCTGAGCGAGACTGGCGTTTAGAGAACTTAGGTGTGGGGCTAATTGTCGCCGATCGCCATCGGCTAACTCAAGCAATGATGAACTTGGCTCAGAATGCTACCCAGCACACGAGTGATGGAGATGTGATTACCCTTGGTTCAGATATAACTAAGGGTAACGCCCATTTCTGGGTGCGTGACACAGGGGTTGGCATTGCCCTTGCCGACCAAAAGCGAATCTTCGAGCGCTTTGCCCGTGGCTCCCATAGTCGCCGTCGTTCTGAGGGGGCTGGGTTGGGATTGTCTATCTGCAGCGCGATCGCGAATGCCCACGGCGGTCGGGTAGAACTCAAAAGTAGACTAGGAGAGGGTTCTACATTCACTATTGTCATTCCACTAGATCCACCTTAGGAGGTTTTGTTTGACTAAGCGGATTCTGATTGCCGAAGACGAGCCGCGCATAGCCGCTTTCTTGGAAAAAGGGCTACGGACGTCAGGGTTCACTACCGCAGTTGCCAAAGACGGTCATGAGGCGTTGAGCTATGCTCAAAGCGGGGATTTCGACCTGCTCATCCTTGACATCGGTCTCCCTGGCAAAGATGGTTGGATAGTGTTGGAAGAATTACGCGGTCAGGGTGTACATCTGCCGATCGTGATCCTCAGCGCTCGTGACGAGGTGAGTGATAAAGTCGCCGGACTAGAGGGTGGGGCTGACGACTACGTGACAAAGCCCTTTCGGTTTGAAGAACTGCTAGCGCGGGTGCGGGCGCGGTTGCGCGACAATCGCTTGCCCAAACGACAGGAAGAAATGTTTCTCAGAGCGGGCAAAATAGTTATTGACTTGCTGACACGTCAGGTTTGGGTTGGGGATCGCCCAGTCAACTTATCAGCACGAGAATATACCCTAGCTGAAACCTTTGTGCGTCATCCAGGGCAAGTGATGAGCCGAGAGCAGCTGCTGAGTCATGTTTGGGGCTACAACTACGATCCCGGCTCTAATGTCGTTGATGTCTGCGTGGGTTACCTGCGAAAGAAGCTAGGTCACGACTTGATCGAAACAGTCAGAGGCATGGGCTATCGGCTGCGAACATGAAATTTTTCTCATCAATTGTTCATAGAAAATCCATAACTATTCATCAATATTAATATAAGCCTGAGTAATCAGGGTCATACGGATGGCTGTCAGTTAAGTGAGCAGCCAAATACCGATTCAGCTAAACAAAAATAAGGCGGCGGCAAATACTTCCGTCGTGAATGAAAAAAAGATGACAATTCTATATATTAAACCAAAACAGTCGATCGTCAACGACATAGTGGCATCCGTAGTTGTATTTCTCGTCGCTCTGCCACTGTGTATGGGAATTGCCCTCGCTTCAGGGGTGCCTCCAGAACTAGGAATAATCACAGGAATAGTTGGCGGAATTATTGTCGGTCCTATTGCTGGTTCCCCATTGCAAGTCAGTGGATCGGCGGCTGGGCTGGCTGTGATTATCTGGGAACTGGTTCATGAGTATGGCATTGAAATGCTAGGACCAATTCTGATGCTCGCGGGTTTGTTCCAGTTACTAGCAGGTGTGTTCAAGGTGGGACAGGTTTTCCGAGCCATATCTCCGGCAGTGATTTATGGGATGCTGGCAGGCATTGGTGTGCTGATTTTTGCTTCTCAATTCCACGTAATGTTTGATAGCAAGCCCAGCGCTCACGGAATCAATAACCTAATTTCCATACCGAGCGAGTTTTACAAGGTAATCTTTTCGCCCCAAGGCAGCAGCCATCTCATTGCAGGGATGGTGGCGCTGATTACCATTGTCACCCTGATCCTCTGGGAAAAGTTCAAGCCAAAAAGATTAAGATTGCTACCTGGTTCCCTGATTGCTGTAGTGATGGCAACGGCGATCGCCACGATGATGAAGTTGCCTGTTCAATACGTCCATGTACCCGATAATCTTGTCAGCACGATTCACATCCCAAAGCTAGAGAACTTGATCGGTTTGCTGAAGCCATCTGTGTTTTTGGAAGCGATGGCGATCGCTTTTATTGCCAGTGCGGAAAGCCTGCTCTCGGCGGTTGCGGTTGACAGACTTCAGCACGAATCAAAGACTGATTTTGACCGCGAACTGGCAGCGCAAGGCTTTGGCAACATGATTTGCGGCGCTTTGGGGGCATTGCCGATGACGGGTGTGATTGCTCGCAGTTCTGTGAACGTGGAAGCAGGGGCAAAAACCAGACTCTCCACGATTCTTCACGGAGTGTGGCTGTTGGCTATTGTTGCCGCCGCACCTTCGCTACTGAATCTGATTCCCACCTCCTGTCTCGCGGCGATTCTGGTGGTTACAGGCTATAAGCTGGTGAAAGTTGAGAATGTCCGGAAGCTGCAACAATACGGGCGCATCCCTGTGTTCATCTACTTTGCCACCTTGGGCGGAATCATCGCTGATGACTTACTTTTTGGTGTGCTACTCGGTCTTGCGCTGTCAACGATCAAGCTCATCTATAAAGTTTCCCGCCTTTATATCCACGTCATTCCTGATGAAAACAACCAGCGGATTGACGTGTATCTTGAGGGGATAGCTACATTTGTCCGGCTGCCTTATCTTGCCAAAGTCCTTGAGCAGATTTCTCCAGGAAAGGAAATTCATATCCACTTGGAGATGCTAGGCTACATCGATCACTCCTGCCTTGACTTTTTGTCGATGTGGGAAAAGCAACAGGAAATGAAGGGAAGCACTGTTGTCATGCAGTGGAATAAGTTGTTAGAGCGCTACCGCAAACCGCTGATCACCGGACGATCAGAGGTAGGAGCGTAAAGATTTTCACCAATTTAACAAAAGGAAAATTTTCTATGAGTACGATAGATGTAATAATATTAACATTACTTAATACTATCGTTTGTCTTGCTTTGCCCAAACTTCTGTCGGTAATTATGGCTGCTAAAAACAAACGTACAGCACTGCCAACTGCCATAACATCACAATTCGTAACTCTTCACATTCCCCCCTTTCAGCAACCAGTTAAGAAACAGCAGGAATGGGTGGGCGCAAAAAACCCTTGCGAGCCTGTATAATAACCTGAGCAATATAACTTCAATGTTAAAAGTAAACAATAAGCCAAACTGCCAACAGTAGTACGAGACATCCTCACTGTCTCGCCGTACAAGCGAGACTGATTACGTAGTTTTGAATCGTTGTTTTAAAGTCAGGATCGCCCTCTGCTGGTTTCGCCGAAAGCGCCAGCTTGACCGGATTTTTTGTAGGCTCTTGCCAGGTTCGTTGCCGGTCCAACGCTGACAACTGTGAGCTGTTCGTCTTTTACGTAAGCTGCACACATCGAGTCGGCGAGGAAATCAGAAGCCTTTTTCTTGCGGTCGATCAGGCTTAGCTCTCGCAGTTTATACGTGTTTAGAGTATTTTGAGCCGTGGGCAGGACGTATTTGAACGTTTCATCCCGAAATGGCCGATTAAACTCGTTCCAACAGACAACATCATTTTGAGAAAACTTAAACTCTTGGTGAAATAAACAAGGCTCAAACGCCTTTTTTCCACCGTACGGAAGCTGAAAGCGAAAACTTGTAAACGTCGCGCTTGGCAGCGGTTTTCCATAGTCATCAGCTTCACTGGGAACAGAAATTACGGCAATGCTCTCGTCACAGCCAGAATAAATTTTTGCTTTATTATACTGAGCGATCGACAAAATCTTTTGCGTTAAACCATTAACGTCTCCCTCTTCAGGGCTAAAATTCCCTAGCAGATCTCGCTTCAAATCTGGATAGCCGTTAGAATTGTTGCAGTAAGCTTCTCCAGTGGCTGATGTTGTCACTGCAACTAGCTTGACTGGCGGTTCAGGTTGACTGGAGGCAAGGGCAAGGACCAAGATTGCATAGGAGGCTTCAAACGCACCATCGTGGTCGAGAATTACGCGAACGGGTTTGGGTTTAGCGGCAAGTGAGGCTGTTGGCAAGCAAAACGCGGCGATAGCTGCTACAACCAACATTTTAGAAACAGTGTTTCTCATATTAAAAAGACCCATGATTGCTTTCCTTATTAATGTTTGGTAGACGGCTAGTTCGCTCACCATAAAGTAAGCCGTTCACCCGATCGCGGCTAGCAAGTGCTGAAAATTTTCTTAGCTTTAACTCGAAAAAGGCGTTTTCACAGGCGAAACACAATGCGATCGCTATCCTGATTAATATATCAGAGAGAATACATAATTAATGTATAAACTTTTATTAAGCTCCTTCTAGTAGACGTTAAAAATATATTAATTTTCTCTGATTCAGAACCCAAAATTCTCCTGGGTAAGCCGACTGTGAAAGGAACTCGTTTATCAGTAGAGTTTTTGCTTAGCTTATTTGCTGCGTCTTCCTCCTCTCCTATCCCGTTTTAACAATTTTTTAGTACTCATTTGCGTAATGAATCTGTCACGAATTCATTATCATCCCTTTCATCACCATTCACGCCCCCAGAGGATTTATTGAAACTTATTTGCATTAAGTACGAAAACCTTTTCAGGCTATAAAGGTTACTGTGTCTACTTTTCAGTCTTATTTTTGACGTCGAACTCAGGTTATAATAGAAAAGATTCCGTAATATCCTTTGGAAGCCCCTATGAGCCTCGACGAACTCATCCTGGCAGTTAATCAATTGAACTCTTCAGATCTGGATCGGCTCCTCCAGCAGGTCGTCATCCTTCGTGCCCACCGCAAAGCGAACGTTCAGACATTAGAAGAAGCTCAACTGCTCCACAAAATTAACCAAGGTATCGACCCAGAACTCCGCTTTAAGTACCAAACGCTTCGCGCGAAACTCGAAGCCGAAACTCTCACGGACGCTGAATACAACACCCTGATCCAACTCAGCAATCAGATCGAACAATTCGGCGCCCAACGCCTCGAAGCCCTCGCCAACCTCGCTCAACTTCGCCAAGTCTCTCTATCAGAACTTATGGAAACACTAGGCATTCAGCCTGTTACTTATGTCTAGTGAATATGTTCCCATAGCACTAAAGCAACTGGTGTTTGACCGCGCCCGTGGTTTGTGTGAATATTGCCGTAGCCAAGCAAAATATGCGATCGATCCGCTAGTCATTGACCACATCCAACCTGTTAGTCGGGGTGGTCAAACAATCGCAGACAATCTTGCTCTATCCTGCCAAACTTGCAACAACTACAAGTACAACAAAACCGAAGCACCCGACCCAGCCACAGCACAGCTTGCTCCTCTTTTTCATCCCCGGCTTCAAGACTGGAACCAGCATTTCACTTGGAACGAAGATACAACTCAAATGCTCGGTATTACGGCGATTGGACGGGCAACCGTTGCCAAACTCCAAACCAACCGTGAGGGTGTGATTAATATGCGTCGAGTCCTTGTCATTATGGATGAACACCCACCTGACTAGTCGGTCGGTGCGATCGTCCGGGTTGATTGGGCGTTTGAGGGAGCATAGAAGTTCGATCCGCCAAACCACAAATTTTGATATTGCGGATGACAATCAAATGGTCCAATCTTCGATGGAAAGAGTGCTGATTGGGCTGAAGTCTTTGATATTTCGAGTAAGTAGAATGGCTTGATGGGATAGTGCGATCGCGGCGATCTTCAAATCCATAGAACCAAGACGCGGATGTTGGGTTCGCAGGGTTTGAAAGATGCCCCCAGCTTTCTCATCAAAACTCAGGACTTGAATCTTACGATAGTTGGCAAGATGACGCTCTAGTTTGCGGTAAGCAGCAATTTGGTCAGCGATCCGGTTGCTTTTGGCGGTGTAGCTTAACCAGCCCCGCATTTGTTCTTCATAAGTAATGATTGTGGTCGCAACTTCGTTGGGATGGATGAGCGCAAGTTTGGCAAGTAAGGGTCGAGCGGCTTGCCCCCCACGATCAAAAACGCTGATGTGATCCGTATCGAGGATATACATTGCTAGTCTTCAGAGGTCTCCGCAGTTGATCGGAGGGATTCCCGATATTCCCGACCGAGGCGCATGGCTTCGTCATAGGCAGGATCGTCGGCGAAGGTGCCGAGAATCGATTCCCACCAAGGGGTTGGATCCGGGTTCTGAATTTGTGCTTTGAGGCGAGACACTTCCGTTTCTAAATTTGCGAGTCTGGCTTCAATTTCAGCGTTGGACATAGTATTTCTCTGGCACTTTGCCTTGATTGTATCGTAGGAGTGGTGAGTGGGGGGATCTTCAGCCCGTGAACACTACTAACTGAACCGTATTGCATTTATTTTGCCTGGACAAACAATAGAAATCATTATCAACCGTGAGGGAATATGGGAGTAATGACCAATGACCAATGACAAATGACTAAAAAGCAAAAATTTCCTTACTTAGTTGGTTCTAAATGGACAGCACAGCAAAAAGTAGATGGCTGGAGACACTTCCAAGTTGTTAACCGCAAAAATCAGGGTAAGTGGGTGTATGCCGAAATGGTTGCTGCTTGTGACCCCAATGTCCGGTTCTGGCTTAACGCTAAGTTATTGCAAGACAACTCCCAGTGGCAAGCCGGCTGGCAATCATTACAAGAAATCGAAAACCTGCTTGAAGGTCTGGCGTGACTTGCATTCATGCAAATTATCTGAAAGCTTTAAAAAAGTTTAGCTATAGGATTCCTATTTGATTTTTGAAATATATGTAGGGTGGGCATTGCCCACCAAAACCCGGATATGGTGGGCAATGC
>CAXTSI010000075.1:0-23544 GCA_964246695.1 uncultured bacterium | reverse complement strand
CTCCCCACTCCCCACTCCCCGTGTTTCTTGAGAGTCTTAGTTAACGACTTTCCTACATCCCCATCACCATTAACAACTAACTTCTCAGAATTCAGGATCAATTTACTTGAGGTCGAGGACAATTTATCAGAAAGTTGGCTGAAAACGCCGAAGTTTACGTCGGGATGAAAGCTACTATTCGTCGTTTACGCCTGAACGACATTAACTATTCGCGTTGCTGTCCGATATATCTTTTTACCGTTTCTGTACAAATATTGCCAGCGGTAGATACAAAGTAACTAGGAGTCCAAAGTGTTGGTAGCTTCAATAGCTCTGGAAACTCCTTACGTAAAAAATGTGATGCCCGACCTTTAACACGATTCATGATGGTTGACGGGCAGTCTGTCGGCTTTGCGTTGATAAATAAATGCACGTGGTCGGGCATAATTTCCATTGCCACAATTTTCCATCTATTTTCATTGCAAACGTCACAGATGATTTGTTGTAACCTTTCTGCTATAGCTCCTACCAAAACTTTCTTTCTTCGCTTTGGGATAAATACAAAGTGGTAGTTCAGTAATGCAACCGCGTTCCCCTCGTGTCTATACTCATCAGGAGAAAAATTAGCCATATTCCAAGATTGTTTATTGATCTATTGTATGCTTGTATTGTAGAATAAACAAAATAAATCGACAAGTTGTATCCTTGCACTTACCCCGCGCAAGCTCTTACTTTCCACCTAGAACAGCCATTCGTTAGAATTCCTTTAGGTAATGGGTTGGCAGAACTAGAATCCGTTAAGAAGCTCTTAATTCCTGCACCCACTGGCATTAAACCAGAACTTACATCTTGCACCAGCGCTCTTATACCGGGTTTCTTGCAAAGAATTCAAGCTGAAACGCTTAATTTATCGTTCAGAAACCCCTTCGGGTGACGCTCGTGCCTCTGCTGGTGTACCCGAAGATCGCTTCGCTATCGCTAACGCTTCGTTCGCGAAGCGTCTCCCCGAGTGAGTAGATTGCCAGTCGCCTGGGCGCCGGAAACCCGCCTCATGCGCGATCTTCTCACCGGTTTCTCTTACCTTGTTGAGAATGATGCAAGATCTCAGAGAACAAATTGTCGAGCTTTCTATTATCCCTAGAAACGGTTGCTTTTATGCTGCTTATGCATACAACGTCTCGACCATATTTGCAATTGAACTAGACAAATCCAAGTTCGCATAAATAATAAATTAATTTATTATTTAAATTAAGAAATTAATTTATAAGTACAATTAATTTACGTAGTAATAATTATTTTATCCGGACAAATTGTGTTTTTTGTCACATTCATCTGTTAAGCACTCAATATTTTTACTTGATGTAAATAAACTGTTTTTAAACTGTCTTTAATCTAAATCACAACAAAATTATGATATTGTACTAAATGTTTTCAAATTTGGTAAAACACTTGCAGTAAATTCCCTGTGTTTTGCTGATAACCATTGACCGAACATCTGACTTACGTAAATTGATGATATCAAAAGGAAATAGTGAAGTGGTGATTGAGAACGATGACACTCTTGTACTCCTAAATCAAGAGGATTCTAAGGCACTTATAGCCCAGAGTACTTCCGTGGACAGTTGGCAATTATTGCCATACACCAGTCCAATACTGCCTGTCCATGCCGCTCTCTTGTACACTGGACAGGTATTCTTCTTCTGTGGTTCGGGCAACGATGCGAGCAAGTCAGATACCCCCTATAACAGCGTTGTCTGGGACGTGAATAGCGGTACTTTCACGAATCAACCGCCGCCAACAGATGCTTTAGGAGACGCTATTGACCTATTCTGTGCCGGTCAGTCATTCCGGTCCGAAGGTGTCCTGATGATTGTTGGGGGCACCCTGCAATATGACCCCTTCTATGGCTCGTCGGCTACTTTTTTCTTCGATCCGAGTACCCAGCAATTGACACAGCAAGCGTCGATGAATGGCGGTCGTTGGTATGGTACTTTGTTAACCCTGGGTGGCGGTCGCATGTTTGCTCTGTCGGGTTTAGATGGAAATGGCAACCTCAACGTCCAGCCGGAAATCTATTCCTTTTTCTTTGGTCCAGGCTGGAAGGCGTTTCCACCAACAACTAGTCCTTTCCCGCAATACGCACACCTTTTTCTGCTTAGTACTGGTCAAATTTTCTATTCAGGGGTCGGCATGGGCGGCAACAATGGCGTGTCCCCACGTCTACTGACTCTGCCTAGTCTTGATCCATCCACGGACCCGATTGTGGAAACGGAGGTGGGTGGGTTGCAAGCTAGCGACGCTAGCAATCAAGCCGCTAGTGTGCTGCTACCGCCAGCTCAAAGCCAGAGAGTCATGGTTTGCGGCGGTGGGGATGCTTCGGGGACGGGAACGAACAGGGTCAATATCGTGGATTTCACGGTGAGTAACCCAACTTACACAGCAGCTGCTGCTCTCAATTACGGTCGCATGCACCACAATGCCGTTTTGTTACCCGACCGCACGGTGTTTGTTTGTAATGGGAGTCAAGGGGAGGAGGACGTAACGAAAGGAAATCTGCCAGCAGAGATCTACAATCCCGCCACGGATACCTGGACAGCTGTAGCGATACCAAATGTCACAGACCGTGTTTATCACTCAGTGGCGTTGCTCCTGCCAGATGGTCGAGTCGCCACAGCTGGGGGTAACCCGCAGCGAACTGTGAATGAACTGAGGCTGGAAATTTACAATCCGGCATACGTGTCGCAACCACGCCCAGTGATTGACAGCGCTCCCGCAATATTATCCTACGGTCAGACATTCACGATCCAGACATCCCAAGCCGCGAACATCAAATGGGTTCATTTGATTAAACCAATGGCTACCACTCATACCTACGATACAGAACAACGGCTAGTGGACTTGCCCATCGCCTCTAGTGATAATACTTCTGTCACAGTCACAGTACCGGACAACAACAACCTAGCACCAGTCGGCTGGTACATGCTTTTTATTACTGACAACAATGGGATACCGTCAGTGTCAACGTGGATTCAAATCCCTCAATAAGCACTACGGACGCTGACACTTTACCTTTTTGCTCATAAGATCAAAGTACTCTGCTCCTTAACAATTATGAACGGAATAACACGTCGAAGATTTGGTCAACTGGCACTCGCCAGCACAGCAACAGTAACTGGAGTCGCTGTGTTCAGCTCCCTCGCCAAAAAAACCTCGGCACAAACAGCGCCAAGTGCCCCTAGCTCAATTATCTATGGATTAACTTCTGGTCCTCTGACCACCAACACCACACCTAGCCCTGCTGGTGTCCCCGAAGTCACCAATACCACCCCATCCAACACCACAGCTAGCATCCCGATCGGATTAATTTTACAGTCAGTAGATGTGGCGACTGGTGAGATTCTGACCGTGAAAACCTTTCAGTTTCTTGGGGATGGGATTACACCTATCCTGCAGACTAACGAGACAGTAGGCGGTTTTGCTGCCTTAGCCGATGGCACATTTGTCGTGACCATTACCCCCGCCAGTGGCGCCCAGAACGAAACCAATCCCACTCGCCTCACACTGCTGAATCAGTCTCCAATCAACGTGTCCTTATCAGGACTTAGTGTGCAGGAAAAGATTGATAGTTTGGTAAGTACCAGTGACGGTGGGCTTCTCGGTCTAGTCCTGAAAAAGAACAGCACGCCACCGGTGAGGCTCGTGGATATTGACATCACAACAGGTCAGATTACTACCAGCAGTAAAGTTAGTCTGCCCGATAACCAGCGGTTCGGTAATCTGACTCGGTGCCAGGATGGAACAATCTACACAACCACCATTGGGGTGCAAGGCGACACAACGCTAGTGAGGTTAGATCAGCAACAAAAACAACTTATACCTCTGCCGGCATTGAGCTTGAACGGTAAACCTTGGAATAATGGTTTGCAAAGCTTAGTTTGCTCTGCAACAAATCAACTTTTAGTGTTTGGTGCCCTCAGGTATGTCACACCTAATAGTATTTACTCCGTAAATACGAACGATGGAACCTTGAGTGCGATCGCACAGTTCAATGTTTCCAAAATTGCGATGACGCCAACGCCATTAACGCCACCATTAAACATAGGCTCTTAAGCCAATACATCAGGAAGCAGGTGTCAAACTGGAAATATCCGCCTTTTTGATCCTCAGTACTACTTAAAACTTAACAGAAGGAAGCATCTCCTCATTGTATCGGATATTTAGCAACAACCGAAGGGAGCATCTCCCCATTGTACCTGACACCCTCCAAGGGTGCGGCTACATGAACAAAGTATGCTGTTGCATGCTGAACAATTTTAGTATCCTAGTTACAGCCTTGTTTATATAGCCCACAGGCTCTAAGTCTGTGGGTTAGTAACTCTCTTAACCGAATAGTTGTGTTGGTGTTGGGATTTTACCATATACAATAGGTTAACAGGTAATGCCCACTAGCTAACTCATGACGCCTTCTCAAGAAGTAGACACCTCAAAGTCTCCCGCTATCGATATGGAAGGATACGACAACCCGGAAATTGATCCTCTCGATGAGTTACCAGGTGAGGTCGAAATGTCCATTTTCGACCACCTAGAGGAGTTGCGACGGCGAATTTTTTATTCGCTAATTGCCGTGGTAATAGGCGTTGTCGGCTGCTTTGTTATTGTTAAACCGATTGTCCAGCTACTAGAAGTGCCAGCGCAGGGAGTAAAATTTCTTCAACTCGCTCCTGGAGAGTATTTCTTTGTCTCCATAAAAGTTGCAGGCTATAGTGGTTTGCTCCTTTCTAGTCCCTTCGTGCTTTACCAAATTATCCAGTTCGTTCTTCCAGGATTGACTCGCCGCGAACGCCGCTTACTTGGACCTGTGGTTTTGGGGTCGAGTATTCTTTTCGGAGTGGGGATAGGATTTGCCTACTTGCTGTTAATACCAGCTGCTTTGAAATTCTTCATTAGCTACGGTGCAGACGTAGTAGAGCAACTGTGGTCGATTGACAAATATTTTGAATTGGTGTTGTTAATGCTCTTCAGTGTTGGGTTAGCATTTCAAATTCCCATCATCCAACTACTGCTTGGCGCTTTAGGAATTGTCTCGTCAGAAAAAATGTTTTCTGGTTGGCGCTACGTAATTGTGGGAGCAGTGGTTTTAGGAGCTATTCTCACACCTTCTACAGACCCCCTCACCCAATGTCTTTTGGCGGGAGCCGTGCTGGGACTTTACTATAGTGGTATTGGTTTGGTTAAGTTAATCGGTAAATAACAGTCGCTTCGCTCCAATTAAAAATTAAAAATTAAAAATAGTAATTTTTAATTTTGCATTTTTAATTTTTAATTCCCCCAAGGGGACTACTCGACCAACCATTCTGCTGCACGTTCACCCAAATCTAAAGGAATGCTAACAGCTTTACCAAGTCTGGGGCGCTCCTTTGTTTGTGTAATAAATATTTGCACCTGTATTGTTCCCCCCATAGCATTAAGATAATTAGCGATACTACCGAGATGCTCTTGGTACTCTCTCTCACTCAAAGGGAAAGAAGCTTGCTCTAAGTATTTCCACATGACTTGTAGAAATATTTTGCCCTGTGTCCGGCGTAAACGCACATCATATGAGCGTCCCCACTTATCAAGCAACAGTTGATGTAATTCCTGTCCTGTCATGGTTTTTCTCAACTATATTTTACATTTAGTTATGATGTTAAGTTCCGTTACTCAAGTATGATAGGAAGATAAAGAAATGTAATACCACCAAAGATGCTAGAAATGTCTTTGAGGAGAAAATTTTGGCATGATTGTGGGTCGTAGCATCACTAGACAAGAGTTTCTCAAATATTAGAACTCAAGTCAAAATTGTTAACAAAATATACAAAGAACGTCTGAATTATGGCTCAATTTTCTGAATCAGCAGACGTACCCGATATGGGGCGTCGTCAATTCATGAACCTTCTCACTTTTGGGACTGTAACCGGAGTAGCTCTGGGAGCATTGTATCCCGTTGTCAAGTATTTTATTCCCCCTGCTAGTGGCGCTGCTGGCGCCGGTGCGACCGCAAAAGATGCTCTGGGCAATGATGTTAGTGTGAGTCAGTTTTTAGAAAGCCATAATGTCGGCGATCGCGTTCTCGCTCAAGGACTTAAAGGTGACCCTACCTATATTGTTGTCGAAAGCAAAGAGGCGATCGCTGATTACGGTATTAACGCCGTCTGCACCCACTTAGGTTGTGTTGTTCCGTGGAATATTGCTGAGCAAAAGTTTAAGTGTCCCTGTCATGGTTCCCAGTACGACGCTACTGGTAAAGTTGTCCGGGGTCCAGCACCGCTATCTTTACCTTTGGCTCACACTAAGGCACAAGAAGACAAAATTGTCCTCACCCCATGGACTGAAACTGACTTCCGTACCGGTGAAGCACCTTGGTGGAGTTAAGGAGTTAGGAGTTAGGAGTTAGGAGTTAGGAGTTAATTACTCATAACTCAATTTATTTGACGTTCATTTCGAGAATTGTTGTCTTTATTAAAGATGAGAAAAGCTTGTACAACAGCGAGGTTAACTCGCAGTGCTAGGGTGATTGTAAAAACATTGCTCATAGCGATCGCTACTGTGACATTTTTCTTCACCAGCGATCTAGCCCTTCCCCAATCTGCTGCAGCATATCCTTTTTGGGCACAGCAAACCTATCCTGAAACTCCCCGCGAACCGACTGGGAGGATTGTGTGTGCTAACTGTCACCTAGCAGCAAAGCCTTCCGAAGTAGAAGTTCCCCAATCAGTACTACCTGACACGGTTTTTAAAGCCGTAGTCAAAATTCCCTACGACACCAGCTTGCAACAGGTGGGTGCTGATGGTTCTAAAGTCGGCTTGAACGTCGGTGCTGTACTGATGCTACCAGAAGGCTTCAAAATTGCTCCTGAGGATCGGCTGGACGAGGAGACGAAGAAAGAAATCGAGGGTCTATACTACCAACCCTATAGCGAAGAAAAAGAAAACATCTTGCTCGTGGGACCGTTACCGGGTGAAGAGTATCAGGAAATCGTCTTCCCCATTCTTTCTCCCAACCCCGCCACTGACAAGAACATCCACTTCGGCAAATATGGGGTTCACCTAGGTGCTAACCGGGGACGGGGACAAGTTTACCCCACTGGCGAAAAGAGCAACAACACCGTTTACAACGCTTCCGCCACTGGTACCATCAACAAGATTGACAAAACCGAAGATGAAGACGGTAATGTCAAATACGTAGTCAACATCCAAACTGAATCTGGTGAAATGGTATCTGATACCATTCCCAATGGACCAGAACTGATTGTTTCTGAAGGACAAGCAGTCAAGACTGGAGATGCTTTGACCAATAACCCCAACGTTGGTGGCTTCGGTCAAGCTGACACAGAAATTGTACTGCAAGATGCCAGCAGAGTTAAATGGATGATTGCATTCACCGCTCTTGTGATGTTAGCTCAAGTTATGCTCGTTTTGAAGAAGAAGCAAGTTGAGAAAGTTCAAGCTGCCGAAATGAATATCTAAGTCTTGGTTTGATTAAACATTGTTTTGTAGGACAGGCATCTTGCCTGTCTTTTTTGTGCGCTCACGGCAATTAAAGCTTTTGCTATAGTTGGATATTGACAAACATTGATAAACATTGATTCCTTAATAAGGATATAGCAGTCCTAAATGATTTGTGAAAAATTTTAAGTGGTGTAGGGGAGCCACCCTCGTGCGCGGGTTCCCCGCGTTGAGAGGAGTGGCGTTGGGCACTGCCCACCACATCTGGCTTTTGGTGGGCAGTGCCCACCCTACATGTATTTCTGGAATTTTCACCTATGTAATAAGATTGCTATATATACTCAAGAAAATCACTAATTTATGTTATAACATTTATAATAATAAACCAAAAAACTAATAAAGCTAGTTAAATGGCTGATAAAACTTATCCCATAGCTCATGCCAAAATAGGTACTCAAGATGGTTTTCGTTTACCTCGCGCCTTTTCTAAGGACTTCCCTCATTTAGTGAATGCTTCCGGTCAGATCGAAGTATTATCTGAAAATACGTTCTTAGTTCGATTAAATACTGATGCTGTTGATGAGGCAGATGAAGACGAAGCTATTATGTTGAGTCTTTTCCTTGACTCAATTATGAATGATGCAATTAAAAATCCTTCTCAGCTTGTTCCTTATACCAAGGAAATGAGTGATGAAATGGATGATCTACTTGCTGATGTAGTTGTAGAATCATGAGTTCGTTCACTTGTAATGGATGGACAATTTTTGTCTACCCATTGTTTAATAAGCAGTGGGTAGAATTGTCTAATCGTGTTCGTGTTCTAAAAACAAAGTTATCGAAGGAAGAGTTTATTAAACATTCAGATGTAAAATTATTAAAGGCATTGGATATTGGAATCAAAGAAAAAATCCCTCAAGACCCTTTTGCTTCGCAATTCCTTTTACAAAAACCATTACAAAAATATGGTCGTCTCAAGAAAATGGGACTACCTGCTCGTTATAGATTATTCTTTAGAGCATTTAAGGAACACAAAATAATTATTATTCTTTGGTTAGGCTTTCCTCGTCAGGAAGGGGATAAGAACGATTGTTATCAAGTTTTTTCAAAAAAAGTTGCAGATGGGGATTTTCCTAAAAGTATAGATGATCTGATTGCAGAATGTGAAGTAGAAGACATTGATATTCCTCCTGGCAGGATGTAGAGTATACTTATGGGAATAATGATACTCTATGACTTCCTCCACCTGTACGGTACTGATCGTTGAAGACTTTTCACCAGACCGGGAACTGTATCGGCGCTATCTACTTGCTGATTCAATCTGCACTTATCATGTGCTGGAAGCGAGTTCAGCCGGGTTCGGGTTGGAATTGTGCCGGACGCAGGCAATCGACATGATACTGCTCGATTACGTGCTTCCAGATGCAAACGGGCTAGAGTTTCTGACGACACTACACACTCAAACTCAGGGACAAATTCCGCCAGTGGTGATGGTGACTGGGGAAGGCGACGAAAAGATCGCCGTCCAAGCCATGAAGCTGGGTGCAGAGGATTATTTGGTGAAATGTAGTCTGACACCAGCACGGTTGCAGTTGACGGTGCGAAGCGCGATCGAAAATGCTCGCTTGCGACTTCAGCTTCAACAAAGCGAAGACCGCTTTCGGGTGTCAGTCGAGAATATGCTGGATTGTGTTGGCATCTATTCTGCTATCCGAGAGGGCAATGGGCAAATTACCGATTTTCGGATTGACTATCTGAATGCGTCTGCCCTAGAAGCTAATCGGATGACGCAGGTAGATATCGGTAAAGGCTTGTGTGAGTTGCTGCCTGCTCATCGGGAGACAGGCTTGTTTGCGGAATATTGTCAATTGGTGGAAACGGGAAAACCACTAATTAAAGAAAGTTTAGTTTACTCGGATATTTTTGGTAAGCAACTTCTGACCAGAGCGTTTGATATCCATGCCAGCAAACTAGGGGATGGGTTTGTCGTTTCCTGGCGGGATGTGACAGCACGAAAACAAGCCGAACTAGTGCTGTGTGAAGCGAATCAAAAGATTACAGCCATCTGGGAGAGCATGACCGATGCTTATGTCACCCTCGATCGCGACTGGAGGATTGTCTACGCAAATCAGGCGGCAACTCAGGTAATTCGCCAATTGGTGGCGCTGGAAAGAGAAGAAGTTTTGGGCAGAAGCCATTGGGAAATCTTTCCCTCGACGATGGGGCAAATCGTTGAGCAGGAATATCGACGGGCTGTGACCGAACAGGTGGCGGTGCATTTTGATCTGCTGTACGAACCAACTGAGGAGTGGTTTGAGATTCATGCCTATCCTTCGGCGGATGGCTTAGGCGTTTACTTTCGGGATATTACCGATCGCAAACGCACAGAAGCGGCTCTGCTGGCAAGCGAACAGCGTTTTCGAGAGATTTTTAACACTTCTTTCCAGCTCATGGGGCTATTAAGCTTAGATGGAATTGTGCTGGAGATCAATCAAGCTGCATTAGATTCAATTGGTGCTCAGCAATCCGATATTGTGGGTCAATGGTTTTGGGAAACCCCGTGGTGGAATCATTCTCAGCAATTACAGTCGCAAATTAGAGCGGCGATCGCGGCAGCAGCCAAGGTCGAAATTATCCGCTATGAGGTGAATTTTACCAACGCGACGGGTGGCACCACAACCACAGATTTTTCGATTAAGCCTGTTTTCGATGGCAGCGGTCAAGTGATGCTGCTGATTGCCGAAGGACGAGATATCAGCGCTCGCGTTCGTCACGAACGCGAACTCAAACAAGCGGAGCAACGGGCACAAGCCGCTCATGCCGCAGCCGAAGCCGCCAACCGCAGTAAAGATGAGTTTATTGCGGTTGTTGCCCATGAGTTGCGATCGCCCCTCAACTCAGTGATGGGTTGGGCGAAATTGCTGCAAAGCCGCACCTTTGATGCTGCCACCACAGGCAAGGCACTGGAAACAATCGTCCGCAACACCCACTCACAGGTACAAATGATCGATGATTTGCTCGACATTTCCCGCATGATTCACGGCAGCTTCAACCTGACGCTGACTCCAGTGAGCTTGGTGAATGCGATCGAGGTAGCGCTGCAAGTGGTACGCCCGATCGCAACCGCAAAACAAATCCAGCTAGAAACGCGCATTCAACCAGTAGCGCCGCTGTCGGGAGATTTTAACCGCCTTCAACAAATTGCGCTCAACTTACTCACTAATGCAATTAAGTTCACTCCCGTAAAAGGGCGAGTCGAGGTGGTGCTAAAAGCGACCGACACTCAAGCTTGCCTGCAAGTCTGTGATACCGGAAAAGGTATCGATCCGGAGTTCTTGCCCCAGATTTTTGAACGATTCCAACAGGGTCAAAAAAATACAGGCTCCAAAGATGGACTGGGGTTGGGGCTGGCGATCGTCAAACACTTGGTTGAATTACATGGTGGCACAATTACTGCCGCCAGCGCTGGTGTAGGGCAAGGAGCCACCTTCACCGTCATGCTCCCGCTGCTAAAAGCGGAAGATGAAAGACACAAAAATGATCGCCAACCTGATTCATCCCCGATCTCCGATTTCTCATCCCTTCCCTTAGCAGGAATTCGGATTCTGGTGGTAGATGACGAACCCGATAGTCTGGAAATGATCGGGTTCACATTAGAAGAATTTGGTGCAGTGGTCGCATCCGCTAAGACAGCGACCATGATGTTGGAACGGCTACCCCAATTTCAACCGGATATACTTCTATGCGATATTGCCATGCCAGAAATGGATGGATATGAGTTGCTGCACCAAATTCGGCAACTGGATACAGGGCAAATCCCAGCGATCGCCATTACTGCCTATGCCAGCCCTGCCGATCGAGCAAGATCGTTACAGGCTGGCTTCCAAGATCATTGCAATAAACCTGTAGATCCAGAGGTATTAGTGGAGGCGATCGTTCGCCTGATTCCATCCTTGAATCCTCATTCAATCTTCAGAGGGAACAGGGAACTCTTAACGGGGAACTCTTAACGGGGAACAGTGCATCCCACGGCGCCCATCCGTGGGATTGAAACAAGGACACCGAATTTCAAAGCGCTTACGCCAGAACGAAAAACATCTTTTTTTACAAGTGGGCTTGAAACCCACCTATGTAGTTTTTTTCTTTCCCTGTTCCCTGTTCCCTGTTCCCTGTTCCCTGTTCCCTGTTCCCTGTTCCCTGTTTTTGTAACCATTACGTAAACGAACAACTAGAAAGAATTTTTACATGCTATTCAAGCCGAATTTATGACTGAGCAGACGGTTGATTTAACCAATTGCGATCGCGAACCGATTCACATTCCAGGATTGATCCAGCCTCATGGTGTTCTTTTAGTTCTCCAGGCTTCTACCCTAGAAATTATCCAAGTCAGTAACAACACCAAAGAATTGCTCGATCGCCAACCGCAGGAGTTGTTGGATCAACCGTTATCAGACTTGCTCGATTCCGAGCAAATAGTTGCGCTCGAAGAATGTCTGTCGGGAGACTTTGAAAGCATCAATCCCCTAGACATTTACATCAAAGGTAAGAGTCAATTGCTTCGGTTTGACGGCATTGTGCATCAATTTGATGGCTTGGTGCTGCTGGAGTTGGAACAGAAGACCACCTCAGGTAAGCCTGACTTTTTTGATTTTTATCGGCAGGTGCGAGGGACGATTAACAAAATTCAAAAAGCGCCTACCAGGCGAGAAATGAGTCAGGTGGTGGTTCAGGAAGTGCGAAAAATTACGGGATTCGATCGCGTTATGGTCTACCAGTTTGACACGGATGGCGCCGGGAGCGTCATCGCCGAGGATACAGATCGCGAAACGCCCTATCTAAATTTGCGCTATCCATCCAGCGACATCCCTCAACAAGCCCGACATCTCTACACCCTCAACTGGCTGCGATTGATTCCCAACGCTAACTATCAGCCTGTGGCACTCACTCCGCCAGAAAATCCCTTAACTGGGGAACCGCTCGATTTAAGTTTGTCAGTGTTGCGAAGCGTTTCTCCAATTCACCAGGAGTACCTGCAAAACATGGGCGTGACCGTTTCCATGTCTATTTCTCTGATTCAAGATCGGCAACTCTGGGGCTTAATTGCTTGCCATCACTCGTCACCCAAGTATGTGCCTTACAGTATCCGCACGGCTTGTGAGTTTATTGGACAGGTGATGTCGGTGGAACTGGCAAACAAGGCAGCCAATGAAGACCTGGACTACAAAATGGCATTAAAGTTGCTGCAAACCAGATTCGTGGAATCGCTGTCGCAGTCTCAAAATTTGATGGATGGGTTAGTTCAACTCGAATCGAATCTACTGAATCTGGTCAGCGCAACGGGGGCGGTGATTTGTATGGGATCTCGCTGTGTTTCTATCGGCTTGACCCCTCCTGAAGCAGCAATCCCACCTCTGTTCAACTGGCTCAAACCCCATCTACACCACAATCTATTTCACACTCAGTCGTTGTCCAGCCTTTATCCCGAAGCAGCGTCGTTTAAGGCGATCGCTAGTGGTTTATTGGCGCTAGAGATTTCTCAAGTTCATCAAAACTACATCCTCTGGTTTCGTCCAGAGGTGCTGCAAACGGTTAGCTGGGGTGGTAACCCTAACAAACCTGTTGAAGTTCAAAAAAATGGCACACTGCGGCTGTCTCCCCGCAAGTCTTTTGAACTCTGGCAGGAAACCGTTAGTGGCTGTTCGTTGCCTTGGAAACCTGATGAACTTGAAATCGTTGCCGAACTGCGAAGCCTGATTGTTGGCATTGTGCTGCGGCAGGCAGACGAACTGGCATCAATGAATATTGAACTGCAACGCAGTAATGAAGAACTCGATTCCTTTGCCTACATTGCCTCTCATGACCTCAAAGAACCGTTGCGGGGCATTCATAACTACGCCAATTTCCTCATAGAAGATTACGGCGCAGTGCTAGATGGAGATGGCATAGCAAAGCTGCAAACCCTCGTGCGTCTGAGTCAACGCATGGAGGACTTGATCAACTCACTCCTGCACTTCTCTCGACTAGGACGCGCTGAATTGATCAGGCAGCCAGTGAATTTGGACCATTTGATCCACCAGGTCATCGCCACTATCACTATTGCCCGACCAGAAAACACGATCGAATTTCGCATTCCTCGACTCCTGCCTGTGATTGAATGCGATCGTGCCCAGATCAATGAATTATTCACCAATTTGATCAGCAACGCCATCAAGTACAACGATAAACCCGAAAAGTGGGTAGAAATTGGCTACATCGAAGAGGAAACGTCATTGCATCCCCCTCTCACCTTCTATGTCCGTGACAACGGCATCGGGATTGCATTCGAGTATCTCAAGCAGATCTTTCAAATCTTCCGGCGATTGCATGGACGCGACGAGTTTGGCGGCGGCACTGGAGCTGGGTTAACCATTGCCCGCAAAATTGTCGAACGACATGGCGGCAAGATATGGGTAGAATCGACACCTGAACAGGGCAGCACATTCTATTTTACGCTGACCTCGGAGGCGAAGCAATGATCCACTCACCTATGCCCCTTCAACAAAACTCTCTGCTACTGGTTGTGGAGGACAGCAACGAAGACTTTGAAGCCCTGCAACGGTTTCTGCGGCGTTCTCCAATCATCATTCCCGTTCAACGTTGTGTGAATGGTGAACAGGCGCTAGCATTTCTCTACCACACTGGCAAGTACACCGATCCCAATACTGCTCCACGTCCTAGCCTAATTGTGCTAGATTTAAACCTGCCCAAAACGGATGGAAGGGAAGTGCTGCGGCGAATTAAGCTTGACGACAGCTTGAAGAAGATTCCTGTCGTTGTATTCACTACTTCTAATAACCCCAAAGATATTGAAGTTTGTTATCAATACGGTGCGAACAGTTACATCATCAAGCCGATCAATTTTACTCAACTGAAGCGAAACATCCAGTTGTTGGTAGAATACTGGTTTGAAGTCACCGTCCTACCTGAGAATTTGGAGGATGAGCTATGAGCCAACCCCAATGCACGATTCTCATTATTGATGATAGCCCAGAAGACTTTGAACTCTATCGGCGGTATCTGCTGAAAGATGAAGCGTATTCCTACACCATTCTGGAAGCTTCTCTGGGTCGGCAGGGTTTGGCGCTGTGGCAACAGCATCACCCAGATGTTTTGTTGCTGGATTATCGACTACCCGATCTCGATGGGCTAGAGTTTTTGGCTCAATTGCCCTCCCCCTTGCAACCGCCGTGCTTACCCGTTGTCATGTTGACGGGACTCGGAAATGAAGCGATCGCAGTCAAAGCCATTAAAGCAGGTGCACAAGACTATCTCGTCAAAGGGCAAATTACGCCAGATCGGTTGCATCTTGCCATTCATGGGGCGATCGAGTCTGTGCGGTTACGCACCCAACTGCAACAGCGGATTGACCGCGAACGTGTGGTATCGCAGATTACCCGACAAATTCATCAAACGCTCGATCTCGATGAAATTTTGCAGACAACTGTACAGGAGGTGCGGCAGTTTCTGCAAACCGATCGCGTTCTCATTTTTCGCCTACAGGCAGACGGATCGGGTACGATTACGACCGAGTCGGTTGGCGATCGATGGACTTCCCTCCTAGCCACTTCATTCTACGATCCGTGCTTTAACAAAAGCTATGTTGAACCCTTCCGCCAAGGGTTGGTCACCGTCAAGCCTGATATTCACGATGGCAGTATCGATAGATGCCACGTTGAGTTACTGGTAGGCTTGCAGGTGCGGGCAAATTTAGTTGTCCCAATTTTGCAAGGAAACCAATTGTGGGGAATGCTAATTGCTCATCATTGTGCTGCACCTCGTCAATGGCTTGCCTTAGAAATCGACTTACTCAAAGAATTGGCTACTCAGTTAGGCATTGCCTTGCAACAGGCAGAACTTTATCAGCGATCTCAAGCTGAACTGGCTGAACGTAAACAGGCAGAAGCCGCCTTGCGGCAAAAGTCCGCTGAACTCGAACAGCAACTTCAAAAGTTCGACGCGGTGATATCTTCCGTGCCAGACTTTATTTACATATTCGATTTGTCAGGGCGGTTCATTGATGTCAACAAGCCGTTGCTCGACCTTTGGCAAAAAACTGCTGCTGAAGTTATCGGCAAAAACTTTCTTGAATTAGATTACCCAGTAGATTTAGCCATCAAACTTCAAAATCAGATTCAGTTAGTAATTCAGACACGCCAACCGCTCAAGGATAAAACGCCGTTTACGAGCAAGTTCGCGACAAGAGCCTACGAATATATTTTCGTGCCAATTTTCGCTGCCACTGGTGTGGTGGAAATGGTAGCAGGTATAACCCGCGACATCACTGAACGTGAGACTCTGCTGCAACAAGAGCAAGCGGCACGAGAATCAGCCGAACGCGCCAACCGCGTTAAAGATGAGTTTTTAGCAGTACTATCTCACGAATTGCGAACGCCCCTCAACCCGATTTTAGGTTGGACGAAGCTACTGCAAAACCGTCAGTTTGATCCCATTCGAGCCAAAGAAGCCTTAGCAGTTATCGAACGCAATGCCAAACTGCAAGCGCAATTGATTGATGATTTGCTTGACGTTTCCCGGATCGTGAGTGGCAAACTGCTCCTCAATTCCGCTCCTGTTAACCTACTGTTTGTCATTTCTTCGGCATTGGAAACAGTGCGCCTAAGCGCAGAAGCCAAGCAAATTCAAATTCAAACAATTTTGGAGTTGGAGGTTGAATCCATACTCGGAGATGCCGCTCGATTGCATCAGGTTGTATGGAATCTACTGTCTAATGCAGTCAAATTTACGGACGAAGGTGGACAAATCATGGTGAAACTGATAGAAGAAGTTTCTCACCGCTCTTCTTTTGTCAAACTAACTGTCACGGATACTGGGAAAGGGATTAAGCCAGAATTCTTACCTTATCTGTTTGAGTATTTTCGGCAAGAAGATGTGTCCACCACTCGCCGCTTTGGAGGTTTGGGCTTAGGGTTGGCGATCGTCCGTCAAATTGTCGAACTGCATGGCGGCAGAGTTTATGCAGAAAGCCAAGGTGAGGGGCAAGGTGCGACGTTTACAGTCAGACTACCGATTCAAAGGATTGAAAGCGCACCTGACCATTTTTTGAATTAAAAATTAAAAATTAAAAATTAAAAACTTAGAAATAATTTTTAATGAATTCGGTCGTTTCAGGTCGTAGAATTGACCGCGTGGTAAGGGGGCGAAACTGTCATTTTACGAATCGTAGACCTTGTTGTTGCAGCAGTTCATTTGCCCAAGCCGCATCAGCTTCTGACAATGGGGGAACTGGTTCGCGGTTATAGTCTATTGCCAAATCAAGCCCAGCGCGATCGTATACCCCATGTAGCAAAGTTTGCAAGTCTACCGATGGCTCCGTATCACCACGACGTAGGGGTAATAGGAAGGTGGGAATCGGTTCTTGCAGTTCAAAGGGGTACAACTCAGATGTGGGTCGATAATTGCTCCGACTCACCAAAATTCGATAACTTGCCTGAATATTATTACTTAAAATAGGCATGGGTTGTCCTCTTCGCAGCAAGTCAATCTCTACAAGATGGGAGGATCTACTTAGTATTTTTTGACGCTTGCTCTCGTATGCGTCTCGTCCTTCTCCAGAACGCTTGTTTTTAGGTGAGAGAACTTCTATTACCGTCACAACTTCTCCTGTTCCCACCTCTCGCACCTCTAGATATCCTTCCCGCACCTCTTCTAGCATCGGGACAGTTACAGTGACAGGCTTGGTTGGCGAAGCAACTGCAATGTTAGTCTGCTGTTTTTCAGTATTGAGATTTCGCCCGACAACGACATCAGGAATACCAACCAACACGGAATTTTCATCCGTCATTTTATAGACTCGTTGTTCAATCGCTACTCGGTACTTGGGTAGCACGTGAGGAGCAAGTGCATCAGCGATCGCTACAATCAACCGACTGTGAACTTCAGGCCAGAGTTCAGGATATTCTAGATAGGGATTCATCCCCGGAAATGGAGAAGGCATAAGGGTAAGGAGATCGCATTCTTACAAACTATAGTAGCAATTTAGGTCAACTCAAACCGACATCAAATGCGCAACAACTGAGCGATCGCCTGCGGTAATGGTAGCACAATAATCACCAACAAACTCATTGCCAGTAAACCCCAAATGTCACGTCCGTTATTCAGGTCTGAGACATCATTCAAAGCAGGTTCATCAATGAGTGGAATGAATAATAAGATAATTGCCCACATAAAAAATTCTCGCTGCACTAAAGAAAGTAGCAGCAGTAACAAGCGAGCAATTTGACCAATTAAGATTGCGGTTTTTTGCCCGAACATCGCATGGACAATGTGACCCCCATCCAGTTGTCCCACTGGCATCAAATTCAAAGCGGTGACGATCAGTCCCAAAAAACCTGCTACTGCCACTGGATGCAAATCAATTGCTGATTTTGGCATCAAATGAACACCCAGCGCTAACTTTGAGAGCAGCGCTAGTAATATAGAATGTTGAGGATTGAAGGCATCGGGGTTCAATAGTCCTGTTTTTTCAGGCAGAGGAATCACTCGCGAATGAGCCAAACCCCAGATTAATAAAGGTAGGGTCGCTAAAAAGCCAGCAATTGGTCCAGCGATACTCACGTCAAATAAAGCTTTGCGGTTAGGTACAGGACTGCGCATCTGAATAAATGCACCAAATGTTCCCAAGAAAAAGGGTATGGGAATAAAGTATGGCAGCGTTGCACGAATTTTGTAGTACCTCGCCGTAAAATAGTGACCAAGTTCGTGAATACCCAAAATGAATATCAGCCCTAAGGCATAAGGCAATCCCTTCAGAAGTACCGCTGGGTTAGATTGTAATGTAGTAGGAGTAACACCAGCAATTTCTGCTCCCACCCAGGTAGTAGTTACCAACGTAGCTGCTAACAGCAGCAGCGCTAACCCTGGTCGCGTTAACTGGTCTTGCTTACGGGCGTTAGCTTTGGCAAATTGAGAATTAGGAACAAGGATAAAGAAAGGTTTGCCATTGAAACCTTCTTGAAAGATTAGCAAGAAGCGATCGCCAAACTGCGCTTCAATATTTTCCTTAATTTTTTCGTAGGCGTTTGTGGCTGTAGTTCTTAACTGACCCCGACAAATGACAGCTTGAGGTCTATACTCAATGTTTTGGATGTAGTATATAGACCAAGGAAAACAATTTCGCAATTGGGTTTCTTCTGTTGGTTCAATGGGACGCACTGAATCAGGCTCTGGGGTAGGATGTATAGTTGACTGTTGTGATTTGACGGCTTGGGGTTCAGCCTGTGTCCCCTGAAGTGAGTAACGCCCCCACTGAAACAAAAGCCAGTATAACACAGGACAGAGGACTAACGGCCAGACGATCAGCCAGTGTGGTGGAGGTTGAAGCCATCCATTTTTTGCTGTCCAAACTGTCCATAATAGTGCTGGTGTCATCAATACTAGCCATAATAGCCACACAGGCGTCCGGGTGATTTGAGCGACACTGCGCTGCACCATTAGGTAAGTAACTAGTCCCAGTAAAAGAAGAACCCAAAAAGAAAAAGTCATGCTATGTTTATTTATTTAGGAAAATCAGAGTCAGAGTGCTTGTAGTCAAGAGCTTTACAGCACACGAACACAAAACCCTAGACGCCAATTTTTTAGGAGAACAATGGTTTTTTATCATGTGTCCTTTACCGCCAGACTCAAGTTCTACAACTAAGCCACCACGGATAGTCCTGTGTAACGAAGTGAGTCACGCCGAAAATCAGCGTTCAGACTTCGCGACAGATACCATTTTTGCATTTCCACCAAATCGGGACACATTAGGAGGTACCGCTTATTTCATTGTAAGAAACGAAGGCAATATCTTGATCGACTCTCCGGCAATTGAAAAGACAAATCAAGATTTTTTACATTCCCAGGGAGGTGTGCGCCAGTTATTTCTCACTCATCGGGGTGCTATTGGCTTGACAGCAGAAATTCAGCAAACCTTCAACTGTGAGGTTCTGATTCAAGAGCAAGAAGCTTATCTATTACCTGGATTAAGCGTAACTACCTTTAGTCAGGAATTCAGCCTAGATTCTCTAGCAAAATTAATTTGGACACCCGGTCACTCTCCTGGATCGTCTTGTCTTTACTACAGTGACTTTGGGGGTGTACTATTTTCAGGACGTCATTTAGTTCCCAACCTACAGGGTGAACCAGTACCATTACGAACAGCCAAAACCTTTCATTGGCACCGACAAATCAAAAGTCTCCAGTTTCTGCTAAAAAGCTTCACACCAGAAACTCTCCAGTACATTTGTCCCGGCGCCAATACAGGCTTTCTTAGAGGAAAGCGCTTTATAGATCAAGCTTACCAACGTTTAGCCAGCTTTGATTTACAAATTAAAAATTAAAAATTAAAAATTAAAGAGGATGACTCGGAAATTTTTAATTTTGCATTTTTAATTTTTAATTGTTCGCCACTACCAACTTTTTACCCAACAATTCCACCGCTGCTTGATATTGGGCATCAGCTTTTGTGCCAATCTGTTCGCGAGTTCTCAGATCGGAGGGAATCACTTTATCTGGCTGAATACCTAGTTTATTAATATCTCGGTGGTTGGGGGTTTCGTACTTAGCAATTGTCACAGCCAAGCCAGAACCATTCGACAACTCAAATAAAGACTGGATTAAGCCTTTGCCAAAGGTGGTTTCTCCCACGAGCTGCGCACGCCTGTTATCTTGCAAAGCGCCAGCAAGAATCTCACTTGCACTAGCAGTTCCTTGATTAACCAAAATAACCAGAGGATCATCTGTCAGCGCTGAACCAGATGCTTCAAAGCTGCCCTGGATTCCATACCGATTCACAGTGTAGACGATAGTACCAGATTTTAACCACAAACGGGCAATTTCAATTCCCGCTTGCAGCAACCCGCCAGGATTATTGCGCAAATCGAGAATATAGGCAGCAGCGCCTTTTTTTTCTAGACTAGAAATGGCGTGTGCTAGCTCCATCGGGGCGTTGGCATTAAATTGAGTCAGGCGAATGTAGCCAATGGGCATTTTTTCGGGAGAAGAATGCAATTCTGCCACGACGGGATTAAGCGCAATGCGATCGCGCTTCAATTGAATTTCCTTTTCTCCCTCAGATTCTCGTTCAATCACTAGGGTGACATTACTACCAATTGGTCCGCGCATTCTAGCAGCAGCTTCGTCTAGAGTGAGTTTTTCTGTAGAGAAGCCCTCAATTTTCAGTATGCGATCGCGCGATTTAATACCTGCCTTTTCTGCTGGTGAACCTGCTATAGGAGCCACGACTTCCAGCTTACCAGTTTGGGGATTCAGGGCAATTTGCAATCCCACTCCTGTTAGCTCTCCAGAAGTATTCACCTGCAAACTTCGATACTGCTCCTGGTCTAGAAAGCGGGTAAAAGGGTCGTCAAGGGTCTTGAGCATCCCGGATATTGATGTATAGGCTGCTTGCTGGTCTTTGATCGGCTTTTCCAAAGTTTTTTGCCGCACCGCCGTCCAGTTTTGATGATTAAATGTGTCGTCTAAATAAGTGCGATTAACAATTCGCCATACTTCCGTTACTAACTTTTGCTCATCGGTCAAAGCCGTCGCAGGTTGGCAAAAGCTGCCAAAGCTGACCCAAAACGCCAATAGCACTGACAATCCCAACCGAAAAACTTTTGTATGCATCTGTTGCCCTTTTCTCTTTCATTCTCAAACCAAATTGCCGAAGCTCGATCCCAGCTACGTTATTTGTTAATGAAATCTATCTCTCGATTATGTTACTTTTTTTATAGAAGTGGTGCATTGCGATCTCTAGTGGTTCAGCCAACTAATGTCGCGTGCAAATCCCACTCAACAAACGATAAGATCTACTTTGTGTCCTCCATGCTTGGTGTTTGGGTGCAAAGAGAACGCAATACATTTTCTCCGTCCAGAATGTTAAGTTTTGTTTAAATTATTAACATTCTGAAGGCTCATAAGTGAACGAGTAAATTGCTATGAGCTAGGATACCCAAATCGGTATTTGGGAGTTTCATCAACCGCGATCAATTTCTAGGAACTTGAGATTGTATGGCTAACGCTTATGACTGGTTTGAGGAGCGCTTGGAGATTCAAGCACTTGCTGAAGACGTTACCAGCAAGTACGTCCCTCCTCACGTCAATATCTTCTACTGCCTCGGTGGAATCACACTAACTTGCTTTCTGATCCAGTTTGCCACTGGATTTGCCATGACATTCTACTACAAGCCTACTGTTACAGAAGCTTTCGCCTCTGTGGAGTACTTGATGAATGAAGTGAATTTCGGCTGGCTGATTCGCTCCATTCACCGCTGGTCTGCCAGCATGATGGTGCTGATGATGATTTTGCACACCTTCCGGGTTTACCTCACTGGTGGATTCAAAAAACCTCGCGAACTGACCTGGGTGACTGGTGTTATCCTGGCTGTGATTACCGTTTCCTTTGGCGTGACAGGCTACTCTTTGCCTTGGGACCAAGTTGGCTACTGGGCTGTGAAAATCGTTAGCGGTGTACCAGAGGCAATTCCTGTAGTTGGTACCCTGATTTCCGATCTCCTGCGTGGCGGTTCTAGCGTAGGTCAAGGAACCCTGACTCGCTACTACAGCGCTCACACATTTGTGCTGCCTTGGCTAATTGCTGTCTTCATGCTGCTGCACTTCTTGATGATCCGCAAGCAAGGGATTTCTGGTCCTTTGTAATTTAAGCTATGAGCTTTTAGGCATGTGCTTTCAGCTCCTAGATGGAGTGGTTTGTTTTAAACTTATGGCAAATTAGATCGTGACAAATAAGAAATAAACAAACACGCTTTGTCTGAAGCTGAAAGCTAGATGGCTTTCGCAAATGCTTTAACTCAACTTAAGCAATTCTCACACATTTAAAAATGGCAACACTGAAAAAACCGGATCTCACCGATCCACTGTTAAGAGCCAAACTCGCTAAAGGCATGGGTCACAACTACTACGGTGAACCAGCTTGGCCTAATGACTTGCTGTACGTCTTCCCAATTGTGATCATGGGATCGTTCGCTTGTATTGTAGCTCTAGCTGTGCTAGACCCCGTTATGAGTGGAGAACCAGCAAACCCCTTTGCTACACCATTGGAAATTTTGCCTGAGTGGTATTTATATCCTGTCTTCCAGATTTTGCGCTCAGTTCCGAACAAACTCTTAGGGGTCCTATTGATGGCTTCTGTACCCCTAGGTCTCATACTCGTTCCCTTTATTGAGAACGTTAATAAGTTCCAAAATCCCTTCCGCCGTCCAGTGGCGACTACGGTGTTCCTTCTTGGCACCCTGATCACCTTATGGCTGGGTATTGGTGCTACCTTCCCCATAGATAAATCCTTCACCTTAGGACTGTTCTAAGTCAGTCATTACCAACTGCTTTGACGCCTGTGAGATTCTCAGTAAGTACCGAAGTTGTGAGCGGTAAAAGCTACCGAAATTTGACTTCGCGCCAAAGTACTTTCGAGAAAAATCTACAGGCGTCAATTTTCATCTTTTAGGTTGCACCTACCCTATTGCCAAATCTTAAATCTGTAGATTAAAACAGATATAAACAACTTTTCGCCCACTTAATATTCAAGTCATGGGTCAATGCTTAGCATAGTGCAGCAAGACCATCTGACGGTGAAGAGCGAACTTAAGCTTCTAAACCGGGTGCAACAATGGTTTGAAAATTTTTGTCAGGAACATTTGTCTCAATTTGATTGGTCAGAAAGCCAAATTTATCGCCTCAACTTAGCCTTAGCAGAAGGCTTTACCAACGCCGTTCGTCATGCTCATTATGCTTTACCCCCAGAGACAACCATTGAAATTGACGTTTCTTTGTGGATTGACAGATTGGAGATGAGAATCTGGGACCACGGAAAACCTTTTGATCCGAATGCGATCGCAGAGCCAGAGCCAGGTACTCTGCAAGTAGGAGGATATGGGTGGTTTCTTTTACGGCGCTTAGCTGACCGCGTTGTCTACGAACGTGCAGCGGATGGGAGAAATTGTCTGCTAATTGTTAAGTATGGTTTACAGCAGTAATGTTGGTTGTTGGTTGTTGGTTGTTAGTTGTTAGTTGTTAGTTGTTAGTTGTTGG
>CAXTSI010000074.1:8182-23554 GCA_964246695.1 uncultured bacterium | reverse complement strand
GAGGGGGAGTGGTGGTGTTTGTTCCATTCATAGCGGGTGGCACGCCGCCTGTCGGTCGCTCCTAAGAAACACAGGGAACTCTTAACAGGGAACGGGGAACATTAAAATATGTTTCTTCCATATGTCAGCTTCGGCGGGTTTCCCGCGCCCTGGGGACTGCGCTCCCGTTGGGCGTTGGGCACTGCCACAAGCGCCCTGAGGAGGATAAGGTGCGTTCCGGTCAGTCTGCCAAAAATTTGATATCTAACTCGATTATTTAAAAAAACTTAGTATATAGTGAGATAGTTGAAACAAGTTTAAGCAAATGGCTATCTTAGTAAAACAACGCGCATTTGAGTACAACAGAACACTCAGATGCCAAAAAACCTGTCAAAATAAGCTTGTCTGCGATCGCTTAAGATTAACTATAGCTGAAAAACAGTTAAAAATCTACAAGAATCATCAAGGGATCAACGACTCACTTCTAATCTAAAGCTTTATATTTCTGCCTCAATACAGACAGCAATAGACAGATAAAGCTCAAAATTGTTGTTTCATCTCCCTCAAGAATATATAGTTTTTAAATTTCCATAGGGAAAATTTGTAAGCTCTTTCTATTACCTCAATTCTGAGTTTGACTGCTTTATATATTATTTCAGAAACAACATAATATTATGTTACGTCAATTAAAGCCGATCGACAAAAAAATGGGATGCAAAAATCGCATATTCAAACCTGGGTCTACAAAATAATTTACCAACGTATTTAAGAGGCAGATAATATGAATGCTAATGAACTGCTAAATCGCTATGCTGTAGGAGAAAGAGATTTTCATGGAGCCGATTTAAGTGGGGTAGATTTAAGTTGGAAAATCTTACAAGGAATCAACTTGCACTCAGCCAACCTGAGTAGGGCTAAGCTGATCTCTACAGATCTGAGTCAGACAGACTTGAGTCAAGCTAACCTGAATTTGGCTGATATGCGAGGTGCAGACTTGAGTGGGGCATATTTGCGTGACGCCAGCCTCATTAACGCTGACCTTCGCGGGGCTTACCTGAGTCAATTTAACCTTTCAGCCTTTATGATTGGAGCAAACTTGAGTCGGGCAGATTTAAGTGGGTCGTACCTGCGGGGGGTATACCTGCGTAGAACCAACCTGAGTGATGCCTCTTTGCGGGGGGCAACAATGCCTAATGGAACTATACACGACTAAATAATTCGTAATTCGTGATTATATCTATACTTAAGTGCCTGAATCTTCGCGTATGCGCGACCGGAGATCGAATCAATATGTTATATTTAGATCGGTGAGAATAATTTTCGGCTATGTGACTGACACTATAGACGCCTCTCCGAATCTACATCTCTACACCCTTTGATTTAGGAGATGTTCTATGTCAATTTATGTCGGAAATCTATCTTATGAGGTTGAAGAAGATGACCTTAAACAGGTATTTTCAGAATATGGATCTGTTAAGAAAGTTCAAGTATCTATAAACCGGGAAACTGGAGAGAAGAGAGGTTTTGCTTTTGTAGAAATGGGAACAGCCGCTGAAGAAGCAGCAGCGATTCAGGCGCTCTTAGGCACTGAGTGGATGGGTCGTAGCCTCAAAGTTAATAAAGCTAGAACCTAGTTAGACGGCGGCTCGTCGTACTAGTTCTAGTGCGTGTTTTACACATAAAGCGCTTAATATGAGGTTGAGGCTGGCTGTAGCACGTTTCTAACCTGCTGATAAACCTCACCCTGACGGCAAAGAGTGAGGAGAAATGCGTAGGGGCTCGTTGCCTTACTAGCTACTTTATATACCCAAATAGTGAGAGAGCAAAGTACTAAAAAATGAAAACCAAAAAAGCTATGCAAACTAAGGAGCTTTTAAGCCGATATGCAGCAGGGCAAAGAGACTTTAGGGATCTGAACTTGATTGCGGCAAATCTCAAGAGTGTCAACTTGAGTGACGCCAACCTGAGTGGTGCTAACCTGAGTGGTGCTAACCTGACTCAAGCAAATTTGAGTCGAGCGAATCTCACTGGTGCCACCCTGAAAGGAGCAAATTTAACTGAAACCCACTTGGCTCAAGCCAACCTGAGTGCTGTAGACCTAAGTGATGTGAATCTCAGTCGGTCATACACCCGTGGGGCAATCATGCCTGAGGTGATCCCCATACGCTAACTCAAACTTTTGGAAATGCGATCGCATTGTAAGATTTTGTGCGTTTTAGTTATCCTACTTGGCAGTTGATTTTGCGATCGCTCCTAATTGTAAACTTGGTGGATAACTACCCGACTCTTTAATTCGCTTAATTTCAGCATCAGTTATCCGCAAATTTAACTTTTGTGCTACTGCTTGCACAATGTCTCCCCGGTCAATCATACCAGAGACAGATCCAGCAGGACTCAGCACGGTAATGCGCGGTAACTGCTCATTTTCCAGCTTGTTAATCACCTCAACGAAGGAAGTTGACTCAGTAACAGTGGGAATTTCTGTCAGGGGATGCACAATTGTTTGCAGGGTTTGGGTTTCCCATTGACTCCGTTCCACCACCCGTAAATCATCTATGGAAACTATGCCTTGGTAACGTCCATTACTTTCGGCAAAATAAACCTGTGGGGTGGTAGATTCCAATAAGTATAAGTCAGCAAAGGAACGCAAGGTCTGGTCAGCATCGACTACACGAAAGTCGCGGGTCATGGCATTGGCGGCAACTAACTCTAGTAAGGTTTCTTGTAAAATGGTCACGCGGTCATAGCTGCTGGCGTTGCGGACGCCAAACCAACCCAACAGAGAAATCCACAAACCTGTGACTAATTCACCTGTCCTGTAATCGACTACCAAGCCCAAAACCATCGCACCGTAACCTAAAATTTGCCCTGCCTTTGCTGCTAACCGTACAGCTTGAAAGCGGTTTCCTGTTGCTTTCCACAGTGCTGCTTTTAAAACTTGTCCCCCATCTAGAGGTAAGCCAGGAATCAGGTTAAATAGTGCCAAAACCACGTTAATTCGCGCTAAATCGCTGACCATCATATTAGCTGGACTGGCGTCCGGCAAAATATTAGCCAGCAGGAGGAGTACTAAAAACAGTGCAATACTAACTGCTGGACCTGCGATCGCTACCTGAAACGCTTCGCCGGGAGTTTTGGATTCTTCTTCAATAGCAGCAATGCCGCCAAACAGAAACAGGGTTATTGAGTTAACTTTAATGCCTTGCTTACGCGCTACCAAGCTATGACCCAATTCGTGTAACAACACCGAACCAAACAGTAGAAGTGCCATCACTATCCCAGCACTCCAAGCCAGAACAATTCCCCATGCTTGGTAAGCTACACCAAAGTTGAGGGTTGCTAATCCTAAAATTATAAACCACAAAGGGTCTAAGAACAGCGGAATTCCGAATAAAGACCCGATTTTCCAATTTGTTTGCATGACATTAACCTAAAATTAAATATTTTTAGTAGTACACACTCACGGAAACACGTTATTTTTTATACATGTATAGTTTGACTGGATCAACATTGCTTTGCTGACATCGGAAAATTCGCATTCTTCTCGAGTGAGATACTCTAATTTCTAGGATAGACAATTACAGTCAGGGCGAACGACAGCAGCGCCCCTACGGCAATTTGAGAATTAATAAACTGAGGCGGTAGACCATACTCTTCAGGATAAGCCTGAAAGGTATGGTCTACCGCCTCTTGAGTGCCTCAGTATGTGATAGCTTAAGAAATTAAATCTATAAAACGCCCAGATTTGTCAATCCTAAAACGGCACCAATGCCAATCAGGTGACCTGTACTCATTGCAGCGAGGAATGTACCGACGCTGGGATTATTAAACAGCGCGGGGAAAGGTAGGGGCATCTTAGTACCAACTTGGGGATAGCGAACTATCCGGGGAATAATCAAAAGAGCTAATACACTAGCGCCAATGATAATTGGCGTTCCCGACGAGTTCCATTCAGCGCCAGTGTTGGGAACAGTAGATTGAACTGCTAATAAGATAGATGAAATCACGGTTTTTTCTCTTACATAAATAAATTGACTTGGGTGTAGAAACGCAATAAATCACATTTCTACAGCCACTTCCATACTCTGCCGAAGAAAGTTACGGAATCTTCCTTCTTAAGGGAGGTTAAAATTTCTCCCCCAAGTTAGAGTGACATAAAAATTATAAAATTTACAGAAAAAAAACCTAAAATTGTTTCAATACTTTAGAATTATTATGAATATTGTAACAATATATTTAAATTTTTATGCGAATTAAGATTTGCGGCATCACTCAACCACAGCAGTCTACAGCAATTACCTCTCTCGGTGCCACAGCATTGGGATTTATTTGTGTGCCTACCTCACCTCGCTACGTCCAAGTAGCACAAATTCAGGCAGTGGTGCAACAACTACCCGAAAAAATTGACAAAATTGGAGTTTTTGCCAACACTACTATTGAGAAAATTGCTCAAACAGTGGCTGATTCTGGATTGACTGGCGTTCAGCTGCACGGAGATGAATCCCTAGAGTATTGCCACTCGTTGCGCCAATCTCTGCCCAATGTAGAAATTATTAAAGCTTTAAGAATACGCAGTTTTGAGGATCTTGATAAAGCGGCTACTTATACAACCTGCGTGGATACGTTACTGCTAGATGCCTACCATCCGCAGCAACTGGGTGGTACAGGCAAAACTTTAGATTGGACTTTATTACAGCAATTTAACCCTAGTTGTCCTTGGTTTTTGGCGGGAGGACTAACTCCAGATAATATCGTGGAAGCCCTAAGTCAGGTTAAACCTAGTGGTATTGATTTATCCAGTGGTGTAGAACGTGCCCCAGGAGATAAAGATTTGGATAAGGTTGCTAAGTTGTTTGAGAAATTGGGGAGTAGGGAATTAAAAATTAAAAATTAAAAATTAAAAATTAAAAATTAAAAATAGAAATTCTTCATTTTTAATTTTTAATTTTGCATTTTTAATTATTCCCCACTCCCTAAAAAAATGCTGCCTTGTGGCGAATTAAGCTGAAAAATTCTTCGCGGGTTTTCTGATCATCTTGAAACACACCCACCATTGCACTGGTGACAGTCCAGGAACCGGGTTTTTGCACACCTCGCATCGCCATGCACATATGGGTAGCTTCGATGACAACCGCAACTCCTTGCGGTTCTAGAATTGTCTGAACTGCTTCGGCAATTTGGCGGGTAAGCCTCTCCTGCACTTGTAAGCGGCGAGAATACATCTCGACAATTCGCGCCAGCTTACTCAGTCCCACAACTTTTTGGTTAGGGATATATGCAACGTGAGCTTTGCCCATAAACGGTAACATATGGTGTTCGCACAGGCTAAACATATCTATATCCCGAACTAACACCATCTCGTTATGACCTTCATTAAAGATGGCATCGTTAAGGATTTCTTCTAAAGATTGATTGTAGCCACTGGTAAGAAACTGCATTGCTTCCGCCACCCGCTTGGGTGTTTTCAGGAGTCCTTCGCGGAGTGGATCTTCCCCAACACCCACTAATAGTGTCCGCACAGCATCCATCATCTGCTCTATGTGTTCTTCTTCTGGTGGGTGAAAATCAGCTTGTCGCCCGTTATGAGTGTTGCGATCTGGTCTTGTTTTGATGGCTTCTGCCAAGTCGGGAATTAGCGGCGATTGAGAGCAATTGGAACCGTTGTCACGAGCAATAGTCATGATCTCAGTCTTGATTTAAGTTGCAGTGGTTGAAAGAGTCAGTAGAGAAAATTAAAAATGTAAAATTAAAAATTAAAAATGAATCAACTCGCATTTTTAATTTTTAATTTTTAATTTTTAATTTCATAGGGCGCCAGCGCTAGGCATCAGAGTTAATTCATCAATAACTGCCTGTTGTGGTAACAGTGCAGTGTAGAGAATTGACTGAGCAACAATTTCTGGGGTTAACATACTTGAACGGTCAAAATTAACTTTGACGGTTTCTGTCTCCCAGAGTCCCGTATTGACGGCGCCAGGACAGATAGTAGTAACACGTATGCCGTGGGCGCGTTCTTCTTGTGCAAGGGTTTGAGAAAGGGCAATCAGAGCAGCTTTGCTGATGCTGTAAGCTCCCCAATTAGGAAATACTTGCTTGCCGGCAATAGAGGCGACGTTGATAATTATACCTGTGCCGCGATCGCGCATTCTTGGCAAAATCCCCATAATACATTGAAACACGCTGGTGAGATTTAAATCTATCACACGTTGCCAGTCAGACAAGGGTGTTTCGCTCAACGTTGCGGTGTATCCCATGCCCGCATTATTTACCAGAATATCTATGTCCCCATCAAGGGCGATCGCCTGCATCTTTTCTTTGACTTGCGAGACACAAGCTAGATCCACACAATAAGCTTTTGCTTTTACCCCAGTGTGCTTTGCGGCTTCACAAACTGCCGTTAATTTATCAACAGAACGGCTCACTAGGGCCACATCTATTCCGGCTTTCGCAAACGCTAAAGTTGTTGCTTTGCCAATTCCACTGCTTGCCCCGGTAATTAAAGCCCGTCGTTTCTGCTCTACCAAAATGCTTTCTCCCAATTTTTTAGCTCTGCTTTGATCGGATCGCCACCTAATTATTGAAGTTTCTTGGCTGGGATAGATTAAAAAAACCTAAGAATCAAATGATTTTTTTTGTTCAACAACTGCTATAATAAATTATTAAACTCGCTATCATGTTATTTTTTTTAAAAAAAAAATAACCCTGATATTTGATGAATTAATCATTAATCAATGATTATAGGCGATAGATATTTTGTCATTGACAAAGTACAAATGACTAAATACGCACACAAAAACCTATAACTGGTAAAAAAATTGTGAAAATTCTTTAACAGCTATAGGTATTATAACACTGCCGCTTTGCTAATGAATCATCTCAAGTTTTGTTAGTGAGCAACTTCAGTGAAAACACCAATTTTGCGGAATTTTTCATAACGCAGTTGGCGTCGTTCTTGAGCAGTTAAGGTTTTAAGTTCCTCCAAGTTGTCTAACAGGGTTTGCTTGAGAGTGGTAGCCGCTTTCAGGGGGTCGCTATGAGCACCACCAACAGGTTCAGGTAATATCTGGTCAATAATGCCCAAGTTTTTCAGATCGTGTGAAATGATTTTGAGGGCAACGGCAGCTTGAGGAGCCTTGCTAGTATCTTTCCACAAGATGGCGGCACAGGCTTCGGGGGTAGCAACGGTATAAACTGCATGTTCAAACATCAACAGGCGATCGCCAACGCCAATACCCAGTGCGCCGCCAGAACCACCTTCACCGATGACTGTGCAGATAATTGGTACATCTAGGCAGAACATCTCCCGCAAATTATAGGCGATCGCTTCTCCTGCACCTTTATCGGCTTCCACCGTAGCCAAAGCTCCTGGGGTATCGATAAAAGTTAAAATCGGCATGCCAAATTTGTTGGCGTGATCCATCAACCGCAGTGCCTTACGATAGCCACTAGGGGTAGCCATACCAAAGTTACGGGCAATATTGTCTTTGGTATCGCGACCTTTTTGATGACCTAGCATGACCACAGGTTGTCCACCCAAACGACCCACACCACCAATTAAAGCTCGATCGTCATATCCACAGCGATCGCCATGCAACTCCATCCATTCATCACTAATTGACTGAATGTAATCAAGAGTACTAGGTCGGCGAGGATGACGAGCAACTTGCAGTCGCTGAGACGGTGATAGACTACTGAAAATTTCCTCACGCAATTGCATAGCGCGTGCTTCTAATTTACGAATTTCACTAGAAACATCGACGCCATTTTCTTCTGCTAGTTGCCGAATCTGATCAATTCGGTTTGCGAGTTCTGCTAGCGGCTTTTCAAAATCCAACAGTAGCGGTTTACGCTCAGTAGTAACCATAGATGGGGAATGGGGAATAGGGAATAGGGAGTGGGGAATGGGGATTGCTAATTGCTAATTGCTAATTGCTAATTGCTAATTGTTTTTTCTATTAGCCATTAGCTATTAGCCATTAGCCATTAGCCATTACCTATACTAAAAGGGGTCTAAATCCGTGTTTGACCGACACAAGACCAATCTGCTCCATTTTTTCTACGGTAATCTGATTGCGTCCCCAAGAAAAGTTAGTGTATAACTTCTCAAATTCCAGCAGCATTGATTCAGCAAAACAAGCAAACAACTGGCGTGCTGGAACGTCCATATTAACGATTTGCATAATTTTCCACTCAATGTCTAGAGAATGTTCCACAATGCCACCGTTAAGCACATACAAACCGGGGCGCTGAATTTTGGTTGCCAGGTTTTTTGGATAGCCACCATCAATGAGTAGACAAGGTTGCTTTAAAACAGTGGGATCAATTTCCACACCTTTAGCCATACTTGCCACCCAAACTACAATATCAGCTTCGGGCAGAGCTTCTGACAAAGCCATAATTTTTCCGCGCCCTAGTTGGCTTTGCAAATCTTGGAGGCGTTCTTGGTTCCGTGCTATCAGCAGGAGTTCTTTGACATCTGTTCTAGCATCTAACCAACGACAGACAGCACTGCCAATATCTCCAGTAGCCCCACACACAGCAACAGTCGCTTTTGATAGTTCAATTCCTATTTGCTTCGACGCTTGTTCTACCTGCCGGCAAATAATGTAGGCAGTGTGAGTATTGCCTGTGGTGAAGTGTTCAAACTCTAGTTTAATGTTGCGGACTTGCCTAAACTGCTCCAAGTTAAAGTTTTCAAAAATAATCGAGGAAAATCCACCTAAAGCCGTGATATTTATGCCATGCTTTTGAGCGTGAGCCATAGCGTTGAGGATTTTGCGCGTGGCTGCCTTGATGCGACGAGTTGCCAGCATTTCTGGCAAAAAGCAAGATTCTACATATCGCCCTTCAATTTTCTGCCCGGTAACACTGGTAACAGTAATGTTATCGACAATTTGGGGCGGTGCACTGCACCAAAAATCTAGCCCTTGATCGGCATATTCTGGGTAGCCCAATTCTCTAGCGACCGCTTGAGCGTGTTCTAAACTTGTAAGATGTCCAATTAGACCAAACATGAACTATTTTATGAGGCGAGCCCTTCTTCAATTTAAGGGGTAGCGATAAATGTGCGGGAATTGCTAATGGCTAATTGCTAATTGCTAATTGCTAATTGTTGTCAGCCATTAGCCATTAGCCATTAGCCATTAGCCAGTCTTTCATTTTCCTATGCTGCTGTAAGTCCGTAGGCTGACAGGCGCATGATGTCACGGGTGGTGAAACCGATGTTGCTAAGGGCTTCTCCGTACTGGATCATGAAGTCTTCCACCAAAGCTTCTTTTTCCATTAACAAAGTGCGAGCATCTTCATCAACTTTGTTGAGCATTTTCCAAACCACAGGGAGGTTTTGACGGTTTGCTTGTTCTAATTCAGCTTTGGATTCTGCAAAGTGTTCTTGCAACCAAACTTCGCCAAAGTTAAGATGGCTGTATTCATCTTTTACCACGCCTTCAGTAATTTTGCGGGCAAAATCATCAGCGACTGGGATGTAAATGTTGTATGCCGCTATGGCAAAACATTCAATAATCAAAGACTGAATCAGCAAGCAAGTCACAACTTTTGCCTCACTTGCCGCTATCTGAAAATTATCGTGCAACTGAGCAAAAAATTCCTTGGCAAATTGCAGGTCCGGTGTAACTTGAAGATTGCGCCCACAAGCTTCAAATCCTTTTTTGTGACGACTTTCCATTTTGGATAGACGAATCAGTTCATCCTGATGTTCCGGCAGCAGTTCAGCAAGTTTGATGTAATTTTCATGGGCTTCTTGTTCCCCTTCAATCACAATTGCATTAATGCGGCTATAGGCGTCTTTGTATTTTTCACTTTGATAATCGATTTCAGATTTGGTTGGCAGCTGCTGCATTGTATGTTCAATCCGGTAATGTGAATCATTTGATACAAAATTAAGTTGACCAGATGAATTTTGGGCAACGGTAACTATGGTTTAATTTAACTTAACAAGTCACTATGTTAGTAGATTAACTGTTGCTGGGGCGATGTAAAGAGAGGAAATTGATGTCAAAACCAAGCTTGAATCTCAAATACCTCAATTTTTTAAGCACAGGAGTGCTACTGCTGTTGGCGGTTATCGTCCTGCTACCTCTGCTTGTAGTCTTTCTCACATCCTTTGCACCTCCTGGGGCTACTCCTGAAGTTGTGTCCAAAAATGGTTGGTCTTTAGCTAACTACCGCGATGCGTGGCAACGAGGTAAGTTTTTACTGGCATTTGCTAATTCTACCTTGGTTGCACTTGCTGTCACAGCATTTCAGATTCTAACTTCCGCATTGGCAGGTTACGCTCTAGCACGGCTAGAATTTAGGGGACGACAAGTACTGCTGCTGATTGTCATAGCGACGTTGGTGATTCCCTTTCAGCTATTGGTGATTCCCGTCTTTTTGGTGTTAAAGTGGGGACACGCAATTAACACTTACTGGGCGCTGATTTTACCCACCGCTGTTAACGGTTTCGGAATTTTCTTGCTACGGCAGTATTTCCAAACCATTCCGGTGGAATTAGAGGAAGCAGCAGCATTAGATGGGGCAAACAGACTGCAAATTTTGTGGCGAGTCATGTTACCTCTAGCCCGTCCGGCTTTAGTGACGCTGTTTTTGTTCACCTTTATCGGTGAATGGAACGATTTGTTTAAGCCTTTGGTGTTTACAACGCGACCGGAATTAAGAACAGTGCAACTCGCGTTGGCAGAGTTTCAGGAACAGTTCACGAATAATTGGCCTTTAATGATGGCAGCAGTGACGATCGCCACAGTACCAGTCATGTTACTATTTCTCATCGGTCAGCGTCAGTTTATTCGCGGTATTGCCACCACAGGAATTAAAAATTGACAACGTAGGGGCGGGGTTCCCCCGCCCACACCTGAGTGGTTCCTTTTTGGTCAATCCGCAGGATCGGCAATTTCCACAGCAGAAACTAGCGCAGGTTGAGGCTGGAAGCCGAAGAGATTTCGCAACACTTGAACAACACGTTGACTGCGCGGTTCAAGAACAAATACCAAAGGCAACAGAGCAATTAATCGCAAAACAGCTGAAAGGGCAAATAATCCGCGCAAGCCACCGATAATATCTAGCCCAGCTAAGAAGCCGCCAGCTGTTGCACCCAACCCACCGCTGACACCAGTAACAGCAGCGGCGATCGCAAAATATTGAGAAGGACGATTTACAGGTGCCATCGACATTTGAATATTGTTGTAACACAAGTCATTTCCAGCACCGAAACCTCCCGATAGGAGGTGTATGAGGGGTAGCCACATCCACAAAGAAACTGAGTCAGTCCCAATCAACAGCCAGCACAAGGGTATGACTGCCATCACAATGCCCACTAACAACAGCAACGGACGATTTCCAACTCTGTCGGCTAACTTGCCCCAAAACACCAGCATGACTAAGTTCGCCCCAGCTACCAAACTGGTGTAATTCGATGGTGGATCGCTCTTGAGTACCGATGCTGATGCTTTCAGGGGTTCTAATATTTCTAAACTAGGGGGAGGTAAGTTATTCAGAAATGTTTTGCCTCCTTGAATGAAAAAGCAATTGCCCAAAGTCATGGCGAAGGTAAGGAAAGTTCTGGGCAACTGAAGTGACTACAGTTATTTTTTCTTTTGTTGTAAGATTATATTCTCTATTAACTCATAACTATAATCGATTAGGCAATAGACTTCTCCAAAAAACAATGTATGAACGCGCGGCGTTCTACAAGGGTTGTAAACAACGCACAATTAATTTCTAGAGATGTCTAATAGAAAATAAGTTTATTTTCTATTCCTTAACAGACTTACTCGACGCCCTTTCGGCGTTGCGTAATTGCCGTCGGATTTCATAATAGTAGGGTGGGCACTGCCCACCCTACGAATCTGTTCAGTGATGCAGTTAATCGGCAAAAGATGCAATTTCCACGGTAGAAACTAGTACAGGTCGATGCTTGAAGCGTAAGATATTTTGCAACACTTGAACAACAGGCTGACTGTGCGGTTCGGCGACAAATACCAGGGGTAACAGAGCGATTAATCGTAAAACAGCTGAAAGGGCAAATAATCCGGGTAAGCCACCGATAATATCTAGCCCTGCTAAGAAGCCGCCAGCTGTTGCACCCAAACCACCACTAACACCAGTCACAGCCGCAGCTACAGCAAAATATTGAGAAGGACGATTTACTGGTGCTAGGGACATTTGAATATTGCTGTAGCACAAGTCAATCGCTGCTTGGAAACCGCCCCAAACGAGGTGTACGATCGCAAGCCACACCCACACAGAAACTGAGTCAGTCCCAGCCAAAAGCCAGGATAAGGGTATGACTGCGATCGCAATGCCGGCAAACAACAGCAGTGGACGATTTCCTAACTTGTCAGCTAACTTGCCCCAAAACACCAGCATGAGTAAGTTCGCCCCAGCTAGCAAACTGGTGTAAAGTGTGACTGTGTTGAAGTCTAAAGCCAAATCGTTCAGCATGTAAAAATTAAAAAATGGTGCGCTTAGGTTGACTGCAAACGTCCACAGACCACAATAAAGCAGAAGCTTTAAGAAATTGGTGTCTTTAATCATGCCAACTTTTTCTCTTTGGCTACGATCCTCCTCTTGTTTTGGTAAAGCTTCAGCAGAGTAGGTTTTTTGCGGATTTACATCTGCCATCCAAAATTGACATCCCAAATTTACTAGCCCGATGACTACTCCTAGCAACAACAGCACACCGAAACCTTGGATTATGCCACCAGGCCAAGCCGAGATGGCAAATCCGAGTAATGGCACACTAATGAGATTAGTCAAGCTAGCAGCACTACTGCGAAAGCCAAAATACCGTCCCCGCAAACGATGAGGAACTAAAACCGCCATCCAGCTGAACCAAGCGGATAAGCCCAACGCCCCCAGAATATTACTACCCAGGATTATTGCCAGTGTCCAAGTTATCAGTTGATGTGGGTCAGTATTAGACCAACTGAACCACCCAATGCCCGCCACTAAAATCAGCCACAGCAGTCTAGCGGGAGCGTAAATTGCCAGCAGATACCAATTGCGGCTCTGCGTGCGATCGGCGATATAAGCTCCCAGGGGTTGCAGGAAATTCGTCAGCATGGGAATTGACGACACCATACCAATTTCCACTGGGGTGGCACCCAAATTGAGTAAGAAATTTATCAGCAATACGCCGCCAGTAATGTTAGTAAAGATGGTGACGAAAACCGCACTGATGGTGGACGCCTGAAGGCTAGTCCGAATAGCTTGCTTGGAAATTTTCGTTACGTTGGTTTCGAGTGTCGGTGCTGGTGCGCTTAGGGGTTCTCGGATTTCTAAAGTAGAGGAAGATAAGGTAGTCACTATAGTAAAATTCAGTTATTGAGTTATACAAGCAAGTAGTGATATCACCAGTGTCGGTGGTAATACATCGATACTAGTGTGGTAGTCAGGGACTGCGTATCAGTCAGCGGAATGATACATTTCTCAATCTATCGAAGTAAAAAGAAATATAAAATTCTATCCAAAGATGCTGCTTGCAGTTGTTCACCGCAAGTTACAACAGTTTTGAATTGAATTCACCACAATGTAGGGGCGGGGTTTCCCCGCCCTACTACTGTTGAGAGCATTAAACAGACAAGACGCCATCTACAAGTGCATGATAGTTACAACCTAGCCAAAGCCTTCAGCACCTCTGCCGAAAGATAGGCTTAGCTAAGGCAACCCATGTGGTAGCAACTTGCAGCGCTCCCCCTCTGTTTGCTCTAAACAGCTATAGTATTCTTCTAGAAATCTCAATTAATCTCTTCAATATCCTTACGCCGTCAAGCGTACTCTGAACGAGCCGCACGGGAAGGTCTTACCACCTTTAAGCAAAAAATAATTGCCCAAAGTAATGGCGAAGGTAAGATAATTGTTAGACGATTGAAGTGAGTATATTTACTTTTTAGTTAAGTAGGTCGGCAGGAATAATACCAACTATGTAAAGTTTTTAAAAATTACTTTAAAGGCTTGTAGTTGCGCTTCAGCGCCCTGAAGCCCAATTCCGAACCAATAATGATTTATTTTACCGACTTATTTAATTGTAAGATTTATATCTTCTATTTACTCATACTCATAGTCGATTTGGCAATAGCAAACCAGTAAATTTTTCGTAATTTAATGGACTGGCTCGACGCCTAAACCAGTAACAACAATGCTCGTATGTACTGAGTTATACAATATACTAACTCCTTGTTAGTGGCAACAAGAGCGAACACATATGATTGGTATATTTCAACTCGAAAATAACATTCTAATAACTTTTTGATGATCTAAATTTTACATTCAAGGCTTATCCTAGACAATGATGTTTGCTTGGGCAGATGGAGAATTAGCATCCTTTGCAAAAGCTTACATAAACCACATCTACCTTCGTTATTTCGTTATATGGATTTATTGCCAACTAGCCAGACAACAAATTTTCAATCTCTGTTATCTACATCCCTAAAACCTGTATTCTCGGATAATGTGCAAGACCTGCTTGGTGTTGAAGCCTTACAGGTAAATCCCAGTGCCATAATTACGGTGAACAGTATTGCCGATGTAGTGGATAACAGCGATGGTGTGACTACCTTACGTGAAGCCATCAGTCAGGCAAATGCCGATGCGGGAGAGGACTTGATTGTATTTGACCGATCGCTGTTTGCAAGTGTTCAGACCATTAGCTTAAGCCAGGGAGAACTAGACATCACCCGCAACTTGAGCATCATCGCTCCTCGGGACTCATTGACAGGTGGGGACTTGCTGACGGTGAGTGGCAACAATGCAACGCGTGTGTTTGAGATTGAGACAGGAGCAACGGTAACGTTGTCTGGATTAATTGTCGCCAATGGCAATGTGACGAATAACGAAGGTGGTGGAATTCAGAACTCTGGTATCCTCACCTTAGACAACAGCATTGTTCGCAATAACTCTGCTAAACTAGGTGGCGGTATCTTTAATAACAATGGTGCTTCCCTAATTGTCAGCAACAGCACCGTCAGCCGCAACACGGCAATCACCGGCAGCTACGAAGGTGAAGGCGGCGGCATCTATAACAGTAACAATGGCATCGTTGTTGTCAGCGACAACAGCACCATCAGCGGTAACTCAGCAAACGCCGGCGGCGGCATTTATAACAGTAACAGTGGCACAGTACGCTTAAGCAACAGCACCATCAGCGGTAGCGGAGTAAGCGGCAGAGGCGGCGGCATCTATAACAGTGGCACAGTTGAGATGAGCAATAGCACCATCAGCGGTAACTCGGCAAGAGGAAACGGCGGCGGTATCAATAACTCTGACGGCGCAAATCTGGCGATGAGCAACAGCACCATCAGCGGTAACTCAGCCCTGAGAGGATCGGGAGGCGGCATCAATATCTGTGGCGTGAACGTGTTGGTCAGCAACAGCACC
>CAXTSI010000074.1:0-8172 GCA_964246695.1 uncultured bacterium | reverse complement strand
CAGTTATTTTATGCGGATTCTTTATTAATAATATTTGCGTTACAGTTTTTTTCATCAACAGCACCATTAGCGGCAACTTAGGATTCCTTGGCGGCGGCGGCATCTCTAACAGTGGCATCTTGACGGTGAGCAACAGCACCCTGAGTGGTAACTCGGGAAGGGGGTCAGGAGGCGCTATATCTAACGGTGGCACCAGTACGGTGAGCAACAGCACCATTAGCGGTAACTTAGTAAGTATAGGATCGGGAGGCGGCATAGATAACGGTGGCATCTTGACAGTGAGCAACAGCACCATCAGCAGTAACTCGGTAACTTCTGAGGGCGGCGGCATATATAACGAGGGTACAGTAACGCTGGTGTTCAGCACCCTCACTCTCAACAAAGCCGCCAATGGTGGGGGCATGTTCAATGCTTCTGAGTATATGCTTCCCTTTGCGGTGTACCCTCCAGGCGCTGTCAGCTTGCGGAACACGATTATCGCCTCTAACCTCTTAAGTGAGAACGGTATCAACCGTGACGTAGCGGGCAGCTTTACAAGCAATCGCTACAATCTGATTGGCGACGGCACAGGCAGTAACGGATTTGATGCCACAGGAGACATAGTGGGCACAAGCGACAAACCGATTAACCCGCTGCTAGCTTCCTTGGATTTCAATGGTGGTTCGACACAGACAATAGCCCTACTCCCAGATAGTCCAGCAATTAATGCAGGTGACCCAACCGTGCTGCCGACTGACCCGAAAACCGACCAGCGCGGGAACCCTCGTGTGAGCGATGGTAGGTCTGACATTGGGGCGTTTGAATTCTCTTTGGTTTAGCACGAACAGAGAAAGTAGCGATAGCCGTTTTCAATTAGACATCTCCATAAATGATGTAGGGGCGAACGGTGAGACAGCCCTCTCAGGAGGCGATGACCCACGATTCAGCAGCACAAGATGAGTCATATCAAATCCGGTTGATTGCACATGGTATTTGTAGGGGCAAAGCAGTCCTGTGCCCCTACTGTTTGTGTGTTCATTTAACCGGATTTGATATCATAATGTGAACAGTCGAACCATTGCCAGTTCTATGGATATTTCTCAGACAATTGATACTCAAGTGAGATTGCCGATGGAGTTGTATCAGGCAATTGCTCAGCGGGCACAGGCACGCGGACATTCTGTAAGTGGGGAGATTGTAGCGCTGCTGACTCCTTTGCTGATGCCAGTACCTTGTGAACTAGAGCAAGAGTTTGTGGCTTGGGAAGCGGCAAGTGATGAGGATTGGGTGAATATGGAAGCAATGCTGGCATCTGCAGACGCCTCTGCTTCGGCGAACCGTAGGCTAGGAAATTAGATGGCGAGAGGAGATATTCTCCTGGTTGGTTTGCCAGAGTCGGATCGGCGAGAGGAAAAGGGAAATCGTCCAGCGATTGCGGTGCAAACAGATGTTGCGGCTTCTCCGATGTTGATGATTGTTCCGGTTACGTCTTCATTAGGTGCATTGCGGTTTCCGTTTTCAGTGAGGATTGAGCCCTCGGCGCTGAATGGTTTGACCTTTCCTTCAGTGGCGATGGTGTTCCAGATGCGAGCAATCGACCGCAAGCGAATTATTCGCAAAATTGGTGAGTTGGAACCAGAATATTTAGCGCAGATTGATGTGGAAATTTGGCGAATGTTGAAACCCCCGCAGCCTGAAGAGTGAGATGGTTTACCGCCCATCGACACGCATTGTTCAATAAAAAATTTTGCAGAAGAAGAGCGTTTGCTGTTGTTTGTTCGGAATGACGCGCACCTGCGATCGCCTGAGTTTGAGGTTGGGCTATTAACAAGAAATGCTACGTCCGTGGTTGTTGCCCCTGAGTGCGCGTTATGAGGATTTCATAAATGCCCTCTGCCTTGTCGCCTTTGGCGGCGTCACCCTCACCTTAGCTACAATCAAACCAAGCCAGAAAAAGTCTTGGTGTTCAAAGATTATGGTAGCCATCCCCCAACAACCGCAAAAAATGACCATTGAGGAATATCTCGAATGGGAATCTCAGCAAGACGTTCGCTACGAATATTTCAACGGCGAAGTTTTTGCCATGACGGGTGGTACAATTCCCCATAATGACATTGCTCTAAATCTTTACAGAGCCTTGTACCCTCATCTGCGTTCCAGAGGTTGTCGGGTGAATGTGTCAGACGTGAAAGTGCAAGTCAGTTACCAAAGCCAGTACTACTATCCTGATGTTATCGTCAGTTGCGACCCTCAAGACCTCAACGCCCGCAAATTTATTCAATTTCCTAAACTGATTGTCGAAGTCCTCTCACCAGGTACAAGCGCCAAAGACAGGGGTGAGAAATTTACTTATTATCTTAAAATCCCCACTTTGCAAGAGTATATCTTGATTGACTCTGAAAAAATCTCCGTCGAGCGTTACTCTCGGGGAGAGGGTAGAATGTGGCTTTACTATCCCTACACGACTACAGATATTATTACTCTATCAAGTATTGAATTTGAATGTCCTATTGAATTGCTGTATGAAGGTGTTGTATTTGGAACCGAGGAATAATATCAAGTTCGGTTGCTCATATCTTGCATCTCCATTCTTGTCCGCCAAGAAATAAATTCTGGGGCTAAGAGCTAAAGTCTGCTTAAGCAGACTTGGTAAGGTTTCCAGTCCGTTAAAACGGACTTGAGCTATGAGCCTTGAACTTCAGTTCAAGGCGTTTTACAGGCGAGGTGCAAGATGTCATGTTGAACACTTATAATAAAGTTCGTAGTTGCGCTGTCTTCGCTCAAAACAGTCTTGAGCGTACCCCTTCGGGGATGCCGCAGGCTAGACAGTGCAACTAAGAGCCTATCTTTTATTTATAAGTAATTAAGCGAACGCGATCTAATCCCATATCATCAGTCCCTAATTTTAGGGTTGACTTTTGGTTAGTTGACAGGGTAGTATATGGAGAATCGAAAAGGTGCGCTCAGATATATACAGCTAATGGTTTTAGTTGCTGTCAATTTTATAGTGGCTGCATTGCAATGGAAGGTAGGTTTGCTGGTTCCAGTAATAGAGTTCCAACAGAACTAGATGCGATGATGGCGATCGCGTCAAAATAATTCGTAGTGACGCTCGTGCCTCGAAGATCGCGCTCCGCCGGAGTACCGGCTAACGCAACGCTTACGCTAACGTAATTCGTAATTCGTAGTTAAAAATTTCATGAAAAATTGCAGTGGTGCTGGTTGACTTTTCTCCTGTTGACAGGATACTATATAGATAATGGAAAAGGTCTGCTCAGATATATGCCTTGGAGGAATCCTGTAGTCTTAACTATCTGTGAATGCTCCCTAGATTGGGCTTGATTTGTCGGCGTTAGGGAAAGTGGTGGTGTTGGGAGTGCGATCTGGGATTCGCGCAGCAGCGAAGCGATCGCATTTGTTACACTACTTACATCTTGTACCATCCCCAGAAACCGGGTTTCTTACGAATCCGTAAAGATGAAACCGTTAATTTATTGTTTAGAAACCCCTTCGGGTTCGCCAGTCGCCTGGGCGTGGGAAACCCGCCTCATGCGCGATCTTCTCACCGGTTTCTCTCCCCCTGTAGAGAATGGTGCAAGATCTCAGGTAATAGACATCTGCGAAAAAGAATGTATGAACGCGCGACGTTCTACAAGGATTTCAGGTAATGCATAGTTAATTTCCGGAAACATCTAATGCATTACGGGGATCAGCATGGTGCTAAAGCTCTATCTTTGCATGCTGTGCAAGCTCTAGCCTCACCGATGCCTAAATCAAACAGATGCTCTACTTCCTAGAAAAAGTGTTTGATAACTTGTATCCTGAAGGAAAACCAATGACGCTATGGCTCCAAGATTTAGTTGTTATCCCTGGCAATCGGCTAAATTTCACAATTATTGAAGAATTGGAGTAAAAGAAATACCAACGAGGAGATGTTATATGAGAAGTTTTTCAGAACTTTTACCAGAAATTAAGAAAAGACCAACTCTTTATTTAAGTCGGTACTCAATCTTTGATTTTCAGTCATTTTATTATGGATACGAAGGAGCGAGAAATCAACTAGGTTTACCCAAAACTGAGCAAGATAAAGAATTTGAAGAATTTTTATCTTGGCTCAGGTCAAGATATAATATTCAAACCACTCAATCATGGGCGAGCCTTGTCCTGTTTCATTCTGTAGATGAGAGAGACGCTTTAGATCGGTTGTTTGAGTTATGGAATAAATTTCAGAATCGAGACAAGAACCAATCATCAATTGAGAATGAATTGAATTACAATTCTCGAAAAGTAGAAGTGTAAACGCAATAATACAGAAACAATTTCGTGAGAGTTTCTGCCCAGTTGATACTGCTCATAACTGAACCTTGGATTAGGGCTGTTGCCACAATCGCGGCTCCAGGTTCTCCTTGAAAATAAGCAATGAGTGCCGAAGCATCAAGAACGCTTGTGGCTTGTAGGCTGATGATTGAGATGCTCTGTGACCAGGGGATTAATCAGCAAACAAAAACTCTATTAGTCCAGCAACATTTGTGATAAGTTAAAATCGTGCAATAATGCTGCCACATAATCGCCCCTAATTTCCTGCTGCAAAAAGCTGTTCAGCCGTTAACTGTAACTCCTTGAATGTAGGGGAGATGATGCGATTGCCGCCCCGAAGTTGAATAGGCTTCTGGTACTGATTCCCACTAGCTGATAGCAGGTAAATCGATATTGTCGGTTGTTTTGGATTGCCAATATAATCTCGACCCCCCAAGCCCAAATAATCCACAACCCAGTATTCCGGAATGCCTATTGTGCTGTAGTCTTCGACTTTTCGTGCGTAGTCATTTTGCCAGTTAGTACTGACGACTTCCACGACAAGTTTGACGGAAGTCCCCAACGTAATGACAGGCTCATCTTGCCATAAGGGTTCCGAAGCGATCGCCACTTTGTCTAGCACCACTACGTCAGGACGGAAAGCTGTTGAAGTTCCCAGAGGTTTGATTAAACAACGGGCAGGTGTAAACCAACGGACACTCAGCCGATCTATCTCAACATTAACTTTCCGCAGTACAAAAGCAGCTACCTCTTCGTGAGGCCCAGTTGGTTCCATATCAATGAGTTCCCCATCAATCAATTCGTAACTCTCGTTATCTCCATACCGAGTGACGAACTCATCAAATGTCAGGAGTTTCGGAGTAGCTTGTGTCATCGCGATCGCGCCTCTCAAGAAACATGGGGAGTGGGGAGTAGGGAATGGGGGAGCGTCAGCGCCGACACGAGTGTTGAGCGCAGCTCACGGCGACTGGTGAGTGAGCGTGCGCATGAGGCGGGTTTCCCGCGCCCTGGCAACTGGCGCTCCCGTTGGGCGTAGTGGGGGGAAGAGGGGGAGTGGTGATGTTTGTTCCATTCATAACAGGTTGTGCGCCGCCAGTGCACCTGCTCCTAAGAAAGCCGACTTTTGAGACATCCTTTAAGACTGACACCGTCAGGAAGAAATGGTGTTTGTCTCACAGTATATCATCTATGGTAATCGCTCGCCAGAGAACTCCTGAACATTCATCAAACAAACAGCAAGCGAACACACGAAAATTCGGGTTGATTGCACTTTGGGGCGATCGCGGTTGCTAAGTTTCTCTCAATTTAGGCACTTTGTTGGTTGAGGTGATTTTAATCTTGGGCGATCGGAGTCAGATGAATTAGCGCGATTATGCGTTTGCACAAGGATAACAGAAATATATCTAGAAGGTCAAGAAAGATTGTAAACTAGGCAAATTTGTAACTCAAAGAAAAATTGTTATTACGAATTAGTAATTATTCGGTCATGCCTCAAAACGCCAAAACCTGGTCAAGGGAACCAGGTTTTTTTAAACTTATTACTGTTCAAGGAGTGACAGTTAAGAAACAGAAAAAGTTAACAACTAAGGTGGACAGGACTGTGAGCAAACTCTCGCATATTTATGTTTTTCCGCTTTGGGATTTGGCGAAGCCTTCTTACTCCGGCTCTATGCCACTTAAATATCGCTATGCTCGGATTTGCTTGGGCTGATGACGGGGGACATCAAGTCATTTGCCCTCTTTGGTTTGGTTGTGCCTTTTTGGTGTCCTACTTATTAAGTTATCACTCAAATCAGAAGTAGCAGTCCTCTGTTTACGGAAGTTTACAAGTTGTTGAATTTCTCAATAAGTGTGCAGATCTTGTGAAAATTTCTGCCAATATTAACCCCACTCCCACATGACTGCGTTGTCGTCTAAATGGTCGGTGACGATCCGTCCAATGGCGTCGATTTCTTGAAGTTCACCAGCAGATAGTTGAACAGAAGCTGCTTGTGCGTTTGCTGTTGTTTGTTCGGGATGACGCGCACCTGCGATCGCCTGAGTTTGAGGCTGAGCAATTAACCATGCCAGCGCTAATTGGGCTAAGGTACAATTATGGCGTAAGGCAATAGGACGCAGTTTTTCTAAAGCCTGTTGGGCGTGTTCGTAGTTTTCTCCCTGAAACAGCTTATTCTTAGCACGGTTATCTTGTGGGTCAAATTTATGACCTGGACCAAATTTTCCGGTCAACAATCCCTGAGCAAGAGGTGAGTAAGCAAGGATGGAAATATTATTTTCGATACAATAAGGTACTGCATCCTTTTCTACTTGTCTCCAGAAGAGAGAATATGGCGGTTGCAAGCTATCAATATGTCCGTACTTTGCTGCTTCTTCTAGTTGGGCGCGGGAGAAATTGGAAACTCCGATCGCCCGAATTTTACCTTGCTCTTTCAGGTGGTTTAAAGCGCTCATTGTCTCCTCAATGGGGACAATTTGACTATTAAACGAACCTGAGGGCCAATGAATTTGGTAAAGGTCGATGTGGTCTGTTTTGAGGTTTTTCAGGGAGCGATCGCAAGCTTCAATCACCCGATCGTACTTCAGATGGTTGGCAAAAACTTTTGTAGCATACTCCACAGAATCACGCACATCAGATACAGCTTCAGCAACAATTTGCTCCGAGTGTCCGTCACCATAGACCTCAGCAGTATCAATTGTGGTGATCCCAGCTTCATAAGCGGCACGGATGGCTTTAATCGAGTCAGCATCTTCAATTCCCACCCACATTTTTTTACCAGCTTGCCAAGTTCCCATCAGGATGGGTGTGATTTGCACGTCCGATTTACCTAAGCGTCGCTTTTCCATACTTAAATCCTGACTAATAATGCTTTCTTAAGCTATCGCACCACAGAGACTGGTGTTCCAACACTCACCTTATGGAATAAATCCTCAACATCCTTGCTGTACATCCGAATACAACCGTGTGAGGCGGCTTTGCCTACTGACTCAGGATTAGGCGCACTGTGAAAGCCAATCGAATTTCTACCGTCTGTCCAAAATCCAATCCAGTAATGACCAAGAGGATTTTCAGGGGTTCCTCCTGGGATGGACTTATCTGTTAAAGGGTTTATCCAAGTTGGATTTTCCAACATTTCAGTTACTTGGAAATTCCCTATTGGCGTTTCCCAGCCTCGGCGACCGACTGCGATCGGATAGCTTTTAATTGGAAGTTTGCCTTCATATACAGTTACTTGATGGCGGCTAAGACTGATTTTTAAGCGAATAGGTTGAGTAACTAAATCTTCGCTCTGGTCAGCCGATTTATTAACTGAATTGTCGGATGATTGATTAGAATTTACAATTAAATCAGAAGCTAATGATATATTCTGATTATAAGATAACCAAAATGCATAAGTTATAATAAATAACCTGATTGATTGCTTGAACATTTTCCGAATTTAATTTTTTTCATCAACTATTAAGTATTTAAGTTTATTTAAACATCTATCTTTAAATTAGTCTATATAAAAATTACTCCTAATAACCAGTGAATTCTCATCACTAGGTATTAGAAGTAATTTTAGTAATCTAAAGAACATTGTCAAAGTTTGCTTAGGAAATTCCTTGAGAATTTACCACAGTCCTCTGACACCTTTACTAGTATTTTGCCCGCTTGTTGTGTTGGAACCACTATTTTGATGCGTTCCAGTGTGGCTTCGCTTGTGCCGCTTTTTACTGGAGCCGCCTGTGGAACCACTGCCGCCTGTTGTGCCACTACCGCCAGTCGAGCCACCAGTCGAGCCACCTGTTGTGCCACTACCACCAGTAGAGCCGCCTGTTGTGCCACCGCCACCAGTAGAGCCGCCTGTTGTGCCACTACCACCAGTAGAGCCGCCT
>CAXTSI010000073.1:0-23652 GCA_964246695.1 uncultured bacterium | reverse complement strand
ACTCCCCACTCCCCCTATACCACCCTTAAAGAGTACCTAGAACGCAACCAAGAACACCATAAAAACCGCGTCTTCTACTGCACTGATGAAGTGTCGCAAGCTACCTATGTAGAACTGCACAAAAACCAAGGGTTGGAAGTTCTGTTTATGGACTCCTTCATTGACACTCACTTCATCAATTTCTTGGAACGGGAATATACGGATGTCAAGTTTACGCGGGTAGATTCTGACTTGGACAATACCCTGCTGGATAAAGACAAAGCTGGGGAAATTGTTGACCCGAAGACGAATAAAACTCGGAGTGAGGTGATCAAAGAACTATTTGAGAAAGCCCTCAACAAACCTAGGCTAAATATCCGTACAGAAGCTTTGAAATCCGACGATCCGCAAGGGACACCACCAGCAATGGTGCTTTTGCCAGAGATTCTGCGCCGCCTGCGTGACATGAACGCCATGATGCAGCAACAAATGACAGAATTTCCTGAAGACCACATTTTGTTGGTGAATACTGCCCACCCGTTGATTCAACATCTGGCAAATCTCAGTCAAGGTAGTATCATTCAAGGTGGTGGTCAGTCGCCTACAGGTCTTTTGGTGAATATGATTTGCCAACATGTATATGATTTGGCGCTGATGTCTCAGAAAGGGTTTGATGCTGAAGGCATGAAAGCTTTTGTTGAGCGATCCAATGAGGTGCTTACTAAGCTGACGGAAGAAGCTGTGAAGTAAAACCTCACCCCCCAACCCCCCTCTCCTAACAAGGAGAGGGGGGAGTATTTTTCGTTGCTGGGCTACTGCCTGGGAATGCCTACAGTGACAATACGGTTCAGTAAGGGTTGAATGATGGGAATTTTAGGCGCTTGTAGAGACGCGAAAGTTGAGCCAGCGCTCTCATGAGTGTTTCCCGCGCAGTGGCTCCTGGCGTCGCGTCTCTACACAGGTTAACGGTAGGTACATTATCTTAACTGAACCGTATTGCCTACAGTGAAGCTCTGCCTCACCTATAATCCAATACGTAGCGGAGTCAAAAAATGAACGCTCACAAGGTAGAAACTGTTTTAACTGAAGATGGAACTCTGACGCTACGGGGTTTACCTTTTCATGCTGGGGACGCTGTAGAAGTGATTATTCAAACTCTCCAGCGCCAAGCAGCGCTGAAAACCCAACTAGATACAAATCTTTATCCTTTGCGCGGTAAAGTCATTCGCTACGATGACCCCACAGAACCAGTCGCGTTGGAAGATTGGGAATTCCTGCAATGATTGTACTCGATACTCATATCTGGGTTTGGTGGGTTGACGAAAACACACGACTTACTAAAAAACATCGAGAGTGGATAGAAGAATACCAACAATTATTCTTAACTAAACGGTATTGAGAGCAAATATTCAAGAATCAGCAAGCGCAAGTAATCCAAAGTCTGTATATAAGCTTTTATTTGGTCGTAGTCTCTGTTATTGGTGGCGAAGTAAAATTGAGCAAGCGCGGGAATATCGAATACGCGCATGGTTTGCAATCGCTGAATTGCCTGCTGTTGATTTTCAATCCAACCTCGTGCTTGAATTTGACTAGCATAGCCTCGGATATCCGCTGTTAACAATTCGATTTCCTCTAAAAGAGTAAATTCATCATCATCAGTAGGAAATAGAGAAGCAATTTCTTTTCGCTCTCCTTTGGTGTTTTGATAATCGAGAGTTAACTTCTCTAAGATATGAATGATATAGTTTCTTGTGATTTCAGAGTTTTGAGTGTTGAGAGTTGCTTCAGTCATTGTTAACTCCATATGTAACTATTTTTTCAACACCAAATTGATTGGGTCGTACAATCAAATATTCATTTCCTTTGCGATAGACCGCTGAACCATCCCGACGATATCCAGTTTTCGGAACTCTTACTGCTCTTTTATTATTGAAGTTGTAAGCTTTTCGCAGATAGTTTAATGGGTCAAATTCTTTTCTGGAAGCATGGTCTAAAACACTCTGAGCTACACTGATATAGGTAGAAGCATCCCACTCAGCCATGTATTGCTCGATTTCAGTAACTTCTGCCTCAGTGTATCCTTCGCATAGTTGGGTCAAAAAGAGATCTACAGGTGGTTCATCCGGCATCAGTTTTCAACTCCAGTTGGCTGAGAAGTCATAGTGTTTTCAGAGTGCCTTTAGCTCTATTGTGCCCATATAAGTTTCGGAGTGGGAAGTCTGTCAATGATTGCGATCGCGACTTTAAGATACTTTTTAGCACAAGAATGTTTTAGCACTATTTATGGAACTCACCACACAAGAGGCGGCTGATATTCTTCAAGTCTCTCATCCTTATTTTGTACGGTTACTGGAGTCAGAAGAAATTTCTTACCAGAAAGTTGGTACACGTTACCGAGTCTTGACCCAAGATGTGATTAACTACAAAAACCGAATTGACGCAGCACGAATGCAAACCCTTGAAGAGCTTGCTGCTCAAGCGCAAGAACTCAACATGGGATACTAAATTGCGAGGGGTGGATGGCTTGCTTACGGACAGAGGGTTCACCGTCCGAAACGCGAAGATTATCACTAAAATATGAAGGTTGTATTCAAATTCCCATCTGGAGATTATTACTATGTCTCGTCGCTGTGAACTAACTGGTAAAAAGGCAAATAACGCCTTTGCAATTTCCCACTCCCACCGTCGTACCAAGCGCCTTCAGCAAGTTAACCTGCAAAATAAGCGGGTTTGGTGGCCCCAAGGTAATCGCTGGGTGAAACTGAAGCTGTCTACCAAGGCAATCAAAACCCTAGAAGTCAAAGGGTTGGACGCTATGGCAAAAGAAGCTGGTATAAACCTTAATCATTACTAACAGGAATATAGGATTCCTATTTGATTGTTGAAATACACGTAGGCAGGGCATTGCCCACCAAAACCCGGATCTGGTGGGCAATGCCCACCTTACACTACGTATATATTTTTCACGCTATAGGCGCACGGATTCCCAGCTAAATGGTGCGCTAAAATGCCTGAAGTTGGCGCGCTCCATCAGTTTCAAAAAGATGAAGCTCTCTACCATCGGTTCTTTACTGAGTTGATGATGTATTTGTACCGGAATCAGTCTCAATATGATGACTGGGGAGCAGTGGTAATTTTTCCATCACGTAGTTTGGAACCAAGCGATACAACAACTCATCGAATATTTCTGCAGAGCGACCAAGTGCAGCAAATTTATCTTGACGGTGCGGCTCGTTTCTGGCAGGAGCCTCTAGAAACTAGAGGGGTATGACCAGAGTACATTTTGAAAGTCACGAGCAGAGTGTATAACTGTTCTTTTGATGTGGGTAATGCCGAGTAACCTAGTTTGGCTAGTCCCACCCTTGAGGAGACAAGTGACTCCCTATCTGCCCACAGTGAGTGTACTCGGAATTACACAGGCTGAAGCTGGGAACAGGACGCAATCAGAGGTGACTCAGGTGCATCACACTGGCGTTAATGGGGGGGTGGTATGGGTAAATAAGTCCTAGAAAAGTGTCTTAATAAAAAGCTACAACCTGAATAAAATTGTAGACTTCATCCTCTATATCCTCGTGGCATTCCGTCAAGATAGCCACAATCTCTGAGGAAAGGATAGGCAAATTGGACTGCCCTAAACCATCAATCAATCGGAAGGACGGAACGAGTAAAAACGGTGTAGAAGTCTGGGGAAAGGTCGAAAACCCCAGTAGGTAAGACGAGATACGGAAACCTTCTATACCGAGTAGGACGAAGCGTAACTGCTTCGAGGTGCTCAGAAAACATTCAATGGAGTTAGAGCATGGTTAGACACGATAGAAATATCAGTGAACTCTGGAAAGCTCTCCCTTGGAAGAAATTCCGACTAGAGCTATTCCGCCTACAAAAGAGAGTGTTCAAAGCTGTTCGAGTTGGTGACATGCGTAAGGCACGTCAGATTCAAAAGCTTATTCTGAAGTCTCGCGCAGCTAGGTTTCTGGCTATACGTCAAGTAACTCAGCGATTGGGCTGGTAAAAAGACTGCCGGAGTAGACGGTAAAACCGCCCTAAAATTTGAGGAAAGATTCGATTTAGAACTAGTTCTCAAACAGCACTCTTGGTATCACAACAAATTGCGAATGATACCAATACCTAAAAAAGACGGTTCTACCAGATACTTGAAGGTTCCCACTATTGCGGACAGATGCTGGCAATGTCTAGCAAAATTCGCCCTAGAACCAGCACACGAAGCAACATTCCATGAACACAGCTACGGATTCAGAACCGGGCGCTCTGCCCACGATGCCCAAAAGCAGGTTTATTCAAATCTAAACTCTGGTGCTAATGGTATCAACAAAAGAATCCTTGAGCTAGACATTGAAAAATGTTTCGACCGGATAAATCACTCCACCATCATGGATAATCTCATAGCACCAAAGTCGCTGAAATCCGGGATATTCCGATGCCTTAAAGCAGGAATAAATCCAAAATTCCCCGAACAAGGTACATGTCAGGGTGGTGTGGTTAGCCCAATACTTGCCAATATAGCTCTTAACGGGATAGAGGAACTAAATGCTAGTCACATAAAAGGATTCAGGATAACTGACAAAACCTCTAAGGAATACATCATCTACCCCTGTATTCGATATGCTGACGACATGGTATTTTTCCTCAAACCTGGAGAAGATGAAAACGAGTTACTAGATAAAATCAGTCAGTTCTTAGCAGTAAGAGGTCTAAAAGTAAGCGAGAAAAAGACAAAACTAACCGCATCGACAGATGGTTTTGATTTTCTGGGTTGGAACTTTTCAGTCCAACAAAACGGAAAGTTCAAATGTGTTCCCTCAGTGGAAAACTTCAAAGCGTTCCGTAAGAAGGTCAAGAAAATCGTTAACAGCTCGAATTATGGAGCTAATGTTAAGGCTAAGAAATTAGCCCCAATTGTTAGAGGTTGGAGAAATTACCACAAGTATTGCGATCTGAGCAGTTCCAGATTCTCACTGTGGTTCCTAAGCCATAGAGCATTTAAAGTGTTCAATACAGAGACAAAACAGAACCGCCATACAGCAGAAGAACTGGTGAAAAAGGCATTCCCAAGTGTCAAATACTCCTCAAACCGTCATATCAAAGTCCTTGGACGTAAGTCGCCTTACGACGGAGATTTAGTTTACTGGAGCGAACGTAACAGTAAACTGTACGACGGTAGGACCTCTGAGATTCTAAAACGGCAGAACCATACATGTGGGCAATGTGGTTTAAAGTTTACAAGCTCAGAACTCGCACACCTACACCACATTGACGGAAATCACGGTAACTGGAAACACAACAACCTAGTTGTAATCCACGAGAGTTGTCATGACTACATCCACATGAGCAAAAGATAGAGGGAAACCAGCCCATAACTCTGTGCGCGAAAACCCGTTAACTAAAAGCATAATGAAAATGACTTTCATTATCGCGAGGAATGGGGGAGCAAGCTAAGGAACCTTTATGTAAAAGGACATCGAAAGCTGGATGCGTAGAAATACGCACGTCCAGATTGAACGGAGAGGTGCGAGGGGTAGTACCCTCCATCGACTCCAACAGTTAGGCCCGCCCAATCAGCAGCCTATAGGTATCAATTTAATGCAGTTGACAATTGCGCCAGATGAAGCGATGGCAGAGCTTGCTCGTCTGTTAATTGAGCGGGTACAACACTCAGAATCTACTACTCTTGCCAGGAACGAGATAATAGAAGTAATTACAACCATTGCCGTTTACAAATTTTCCAAATTTACCCGTGAAGAGGTAGAAGCTATGTTGGGTATAAGTTTAGAGCAAACCAGGATTTATCAGGATGCGAAAGCAGAGGGTCGAGAAGAGGGTCGAGAACAAGGTCGAGAAGAACAGAAAGCTGAAATGTTAAGAGCAACTGTGCCCCTGTTACTTAAAACAGGCATGAGCGTGGAGCAGATTGCTCAACAGCTTCATGTCGATGTCGAAGCTGTCCAGCAAGCCGTTATTCAGAACACGTAGAAGTAGGCACACGCGATCGCCATTTACAAATTTTCCCATTTACAGCACCACGATCGGGTAAACCACAATCTAACCGTAGGGGCGCGGTTTCCGCGTCCTGACAATGTAGTCAACAGCTTCATGTCGCTGTCGAAGCTGTCCAGTAAGCCGCTATTCAGAACACGTAGAAGTAGGCACACGCGATCGCCGTTGCTTACCATTCCTGTTCCCGTTTTGTTGCCTCACCAGATAGTCTAAAATTTCTCTGATTTGATCTAAAGCGGTGCTATTGGGGCGCTAAAATTCCGGAAGTTGGTGCTCCATCAGTGCTCTTAACGAGCAAGTAGACAGTGGAAAACCTCGCACCTTAAGGATGAATTGGTGAAACGCGACTCCATTTATTACCAAATTTTTAAGCGCTTTCCTGGGTTACTTTTTGAACTCGTTGATAACCCTCCGAAACAAGCGCAAAATTACCGATTTGAGTCGGTTGAAGTTAAAGAAACCGCTTTTCGCATTGATGGGGTCTTTTTACCTCCAGAAGGTGCAACACCGAGAATTGTTTTTTTCGCTGAGGTTCAATTCCAGAAAGATGAAGCCCTCTACTATCGGTTCTTTACCGAGTCGATGATGTATTTGAACCGGAATCGGTTTCAATACGATGATTGGTTCTGTGTGGTAATTTTCCCCGACCGCTCTCTGGAACCAAGCGATCAAAAAACTCATCGTATGTTTCTTAACAGCGACCAAGTGCAGCGAATTTACCTCGACGAGTTGGGCGCTCCCAGTCAGCAGCCAATAGGCATCAATTTAATACAGTTGACTCTAGCGCCAGATGAAGCGATGGTAGAGCAAGCTCGTCTGTTAATTGAGCGGGTACAACAATCAGAATCTACGACTCTTGTCAGGAACGAGATAATAGAAATAATTACAACCATTGCCGTTTACAAATTTTCATCCTTTAGTCGTGAAGAGGTAGAAGCTATGTTGGGTATAACTTTAGAGCAAACCAGGTTTTATCAGGACGCGAAAGCAGAGGGTCGAGAAGAGGGTCGAGAACAAGGTCGAGAACAAGGTCGAGAAGAGGGTCGAGAACAAGGTCGAGAAGAACAGAAAGCTGAAATGTTAAGAGCAACTGTGCCCCTGTTACTTAAAACAGGGATGAGCGTGGAGCAGATTGCTCAACAGCTTCATGTCGATGTAGAAGCTGTCCAGCAAGCTGCACAGTAGAACACAGTTAGGTAGGCACACGCGATCGCCATTTACAAATTTTCCCATTTACACCACCACGATCGGGTAAACCACAATCCAACCGTAGGGGCGGGGTCCCCCCGCCCTGACAATGTATCAGCTGTCCAGTAAACCGCTATTCAGAACACCGTCAGGTAGTCCCACGCGATCGCCGTTTATAATTCCCATTTAAGCCGTGAAGAGGTGAAAGCTATGCTGGGACTGACCATTGAAGAAACACAAATCTACTGATTGACATTAACTTGCATGCAGGAATACTTTACGATCGGGCGCTGCTTTTGGTCACCAGAGGCAGAGCCTCTTTTTATAACTAGTTGCTAGCTCAATACGGTTCAGTAGTTGTTTACCTACTGTTAACCTATGTAGAGACGCGAAATTTCGCGTCTCTACTGAAATTCCTGAGGTTGGCTAACATTAGTCCTCATTTTGCGCAATTCATTATATTAATTTTCGACCAACTGATATGTTTTCGATGATAGGTGGGTACTATAAGTTTACTTCCCTATAAACATCTTTATGAAGTTACCTTTGCTGATATCTTGCACCATTCTCAACAAGGTTAGAGAAACCGGGTTTCTAAACTCATATCTTGCACCATTCTCAACAAGACCAAAAAAACCGGGTTTCTCAACCTTAAATCAAGGGTTTGACCATTAGTCATTCTCAAGAAACCCGGTTTTTCACCCAGGTGCAAGATGTAAGTAAACGAAAAGTCGAGGGTTTCAGTTTTACCGATTTGCAAGAAACCCGGTTTCTGGCGGTGGTGCAAGATGTAAGTTTGGACAAAATAAATTTTTGCAAATTTCAAGTGAAGATATGGATTTTATATTTTTTTTGCTAGCAATTAAATAATTTATACTTCACGTATATTTTCAAAATCAGATTTTTTTTAATGCTCTAACTCAAAAAAATCTTTTGAGTTGCTACTGCATTTATAAGTTAATAAAAAATGGTGTATTAGTTACACAAATAATGACCATGCCAACGCCTAAAAATTGCTTGATCGGCGTATTTCCCAATAACAAAAAAATGAAATATCCACATCAAAAAACTTGACAGGAAAGCATCTATGTCTCACAATCGCCAGCTAGTCAAGAAAATACATAAATTTTATAAACAACGAAGCAAAAAGTTTCTATTAGCAATTAAAAAGCAAATTATTTGGCTATTGCGGACTTTGTTTGTCCCCAAGAGACGACGAGCAAATGTAAATGCTGGTTTTGTCTTGCCAACCGTGATAATGGTAACGCTGGTAGTTGTGCTGCTAACTACTGCAATTATGTTTCGGTCTTTTGATCGTTCCAAAAATGCGAGTAACGTCCGGGTGAATGAGGCAGTACTGAACGCAGCAGCACCGGCTCTTGAAAGAGCAAAAGCAAAAATAAACAAATTATTCCAAGACCCGAGATTGCCGCGTTCCACACCATCAGACCTTTCACTTTACCAACTGTTCTACGACCACATTAACGACTTTACGTTTGGTGATGAAACAGAACTAAAACTTGTTTTTGACATTAACGGAGATGGCAACATTACAACCGACCTCAGCCCTTTAGATAAAAATGAAACTCTAACTACTGCCTGGAAATATCCAGTTGACACCAACAATGACGGCAAATTTGATAGCTACACATTATATGGAATCTACTTTCGAGCGCCTATTTCTGACAGACCAAGAAGTCCTCTAGAGGCAAGAACACCACCCATGAATGAAAATAACAAAGGTAGTCAATGTAATCCAGGAGCTACTACCAGCGCTCAATTGGTTGGTTCAGATGGTTGGTTTAAAAGAGGTGGAACCCTGAAAAAAAGTATTTTTGTTTATACGACTACTGTCCCTATTACAGTACCTGTCACGGATACAACGGGGCAGATTCTTAATAAATATCAGACTCTTACAGGTAATAAAGGCTTTGCAGCTTTGGAGTATCAGCAAGACAGAGAGCGTGTTCCCATTAGCAACAATGCAGTACTGTATAACGATGATTTGCAAATTTCCCCTGGAGGTGGACTGCGTTTAAATGGACGGGTTACTACCAATGCTAACTTGTTAACTGGACAATCGTATAGTAATAGTCCAGTTAGCTTCTATCAAGTGAGCAGTCCTGCATCCTGTTACTATAATGCAGCAAACAGTAAAATTATTGTCGGTGGTAATGTTGCCAATGGTCCTGTCACCAAAACTAGTGATATTAATACTGATACTCGTTCTGGTGTAACAGTAGATTTATACCAAGGATCTTCTTCCCCCCCCGATCAAAGTCACTACATTAACACCACTAACAAAACTACAACCAAGTTTGGAAGCGACGTAGGCTACAACAACTTGGCATATGAGATGCGGATTAAACTCCTTGTGGATGCGGGGATGAGCGCCACTACTCTTCCCCTGGAAGTCACAACAGCAATTACAAACGCTGACGCTAGTCTGGATGCAACGGCTGTCAAGAGAGCGCAACTAGACATTTACTTCAGAAAGCATACACGACGTGTTCCATATGCTGAGATTGGTTTTGGTCAAGAAATAGCTAAAGCTTTAAAAAATACTACAACAGACTACACTACCAGTAACGTTCTTCAGGGTAGTGGCGACAGTATGCGACCACCAGACAAGTGGATGTTTCCGTATGATCCTAACGCCACTACCGCTCAAGTGCCGTCAAGTCATTCAGGTTATACCGAACTGCCAATTTATACTAATTCCACTGATAAAATTTACCTATCAGCTACAGGAACCAATTCCCCAGAATCACTGGACAATGCTACAGAAAAAAACATTGGCGATCGCCTTTTAGTTGGTAATAACCTACCAGAGTTCTGGTGGAACGGTAATAAGTTTGTCAGTCAGCAAGATGGGCAAGATGGTGGTCAGCAAATTTCTGGTAGGGTGTGGGATACAGCTGGTGATAAGGTAACGAGTAGTAGTACACGTAGGCGCTTTCCTCAAGTCCACCAGTTAGACGATTTAGGGATTACAAATCGGGATGACTTCTGGGAGAGCAGCGCTGCACAAAATGCTCAAGGTACTCTTGATGTAGTTGGCGGTTTGCGTGTAATCACAGGTGCAGGTATTTACTTATCTAAAGATGATACTCCGGCTACTACAGACTTTTCCACTGCTTTGACTCAAGTCTGGTCAGACTCAATGGCAGTAGTTAACTCTACCAATGCTGCTCAGGTGTTACCTAATATCAAAACACCTTTTCTGCAAATGCGGGCTACAGCGGTTTACCATTACACACAAAGCTCTTTCAACCCAAAAACTCCTAGTACCAATCCTCAAACACCGATCGCCTGCGTTAGCAGTTTCTATGACCCTACCAACATTACCACAGCTAGAAACAAAGCGGGTCTACCAGATGTTAGTAGGTTAACAGATACGACTGGCACGGTGGATACAACTAATCCAGGTTACTCCAACAATGGTGTTGTCTACGATCCTCCCTCTAAAAGCAAGACTGATTATTCCGCCGTACTGACCTATCAAGCCTCTCTCAAATATCCTAATGGGCAGTTTGTGAATGAACGTCTCAAAGCGGCTCTTGCCAAAGGCAGTGGTAACCTTACGCTTTCTGAGAAATCTGCCCTTGACTCTGCAATTTGCGCCCTAGAACTTTTAGACTCAAATGTAACTACTAAGACGCCGAAGAATACTGTCATTCCTCATGGTGCTATTAGGGAAATTGCTTTTCTCGATGCAAGGCAGATTAAAGCAATTGATAAACCTGACACAAACTCTACTACTACGTATAATCAGGATGTGGAACTGCGTCAACCGTTAGAAATTCGTTCTACAGTATTAGATCTAGATTTATTGCGAAAAAAATCAATTGGAACAGGAGAATTTCTGTTTCCTAATAGTGGAATTATCTATGCAACTCGTGATGATGCATTGCCCGACCAAAGTAATTTAACAAGCCTTCTCAGCGCTACCGACTTTACGTTAGACCCTAAGCGCCGTCCTAATGGCATCATGCTAATTAATGGTAGTGACATCAGCCGTAACTCTACTTATAAGCCAGAGGAGAAAGGTCTAATTTTGGCAACTAACTTGCCAGTTTATATTAAAGGGGATTTTAATAGGCACTCGCAACAAGAGTTCACAAACAATTTGAAAGACGACTGGTCGAACTTTTACTCTCTTACAGGTACACAATCGCGTAATGTACTTAACACCGACTTCGCCTGCCGTAGTGGTCAGTTCACTGGTTGCAACAATGGTGAAACATGGCGACCTGCTACTGTTATTGCCGATGCCATTACCATCTTGTCAAGCAATTTCACCGAAGGTTTTCGTAATGAGGGTGACTACGATCTGAGAGACAATGTAGCTCCTTTAGGGTATGACTTAAACCAACTAAATGGCATTGAAACAACTGCAATATCACCAGGATTGGATGAAAGGGTAATTCAGCTTGACTTAAATGGTAACGGTAACATGACTGATACTAACGTTATCACTATGAATGAAACAACATTGGGAGTTGATTTGAATAATAATGGTAACACGACTGATACTGCCGTCACCATTCAAGAGTCAAACATACCGAGCGTTGTTGCTCATAGACTGAATGGCTTCTGGGATAACAACTTCGTCACTAGTTTCCCTTGGAAAGGTGACGATAGTGGAAGCTCAACTGGTTATTTTAGTGGTACATCCATAAAAAGTTCCTATTTCAACAACTTTGTAACGCCAATTCAGCGTCGAACGTCATTTCCAGAATATGTCATGGAAATCTGTCGCAAGCCAGCAGTTTCTGCGTGTCAATCTAGTGATTGGAGTGTTGGTTATGCGAGTGGTGGCAGCAGTGTTGATTGGAGTTATAAGGCAACAAATTCTGGAACAAAATCTATATTAACAACCTTTGTTAATAAATTAGGAGCAGGTACTACTGCAAGACCTGCCTTGAATACAGGAGATCGACGCTATCCCCGCCGAGTTGCTTTCCTACGTGATACCAGTGGTAACTTAATCTTAGATAGTGGTAGTCCCGTCGCTTTAGGGATTCGTGGTGGTGACAGTCCTTCTACTACAACCGACGATGATGCAGGACTCGTAGCATACTATGCCATGAGAACCAGTGGTACAGGTACATACCCAGTTTACAGTTCTACTAACCGACCTAGGCTAAACCAGAGTACTTTGTGGTTTAAGACAAATAAGAATCTTACAGCCAATTATGGTTCTAACTATCCTTTATGGATTGCTAATAGTGGACTTACTAATAGTAGAGCAACAGATCAGCCTTTATTGATACCAGTGCTGCAAATTCAATATCCGTTTGATACTTATAACAGCAATGGGGATATTGTAGATGTGTCCTGCTCAAACATAAAAGATGGATGTAGCAATAACAATTTCCGAAACAATAATTGGCTGCAAAAAGTTAGTAATGCCGACGACCTAACACAGTTCCAAGCAGAAACAAATCTCGCATTTGTTCAAGGCGACACCCCAGGAAGACCATCTGAGACAAATGGCGGTTTAGAAAATTTTGTGCGTTATTTAGAGAGATGGAGTTACAGAAAATCTGATGGGACAGATAATTCTTATACCCACAAAATCTCTGGAGCATTCATTCAATATAAACGCAGCTCTTTTGCTACAGCACCTTGGTCAACATTTAATACTTCATATGGGAATATATCAACAGGTTACAGCGCTTCCACAACAAATTTTGGATACCCGCAAGCCTATCGAATCGCTGTAAACAATGATGGCAACTACGGTCGTACACCCTTTTATATCCAGCCTAACCGTGCGTGGGGTTTTGATGTAGCCTTACTGACGCAGTTGCCTGACTTATTTTCTCAGCGCTTTACATCACCATCTGCAGGAGACCCTAATGAGTTTTATAGGGAAGTAGGGCGAGACGATGCTTGGGTGCAAACCTTGTTATGTGCTGCCCAACCTAGTAACTATGCGGGCAACTTCGGTACAGCACCTTCAACTAAATATGGTACTGATTTCAATGGCAGTAATTTCAACTACGCCATTAGTAACGATCAACGCCCGACTTCCTGTCGTAATGCGTCTTAGAGATTTTAGCTAGTGTTAGTTCGCCTACAATCGCGGTGATTTGGTCGCTGAGATATGATTAACCCTAAACAGCAGCAAGCATCCCTATCCAGTCAGTCAGGTTTCACCATCATTGAATCATTGGTGGCACTTCTCGTGGCTGCCTTTTTGCTGGCAGCGATCGCACCTGTGATTGTCTTATCTGTGGCAACACGGGTGCAGTCAAGGCGCGTTGAGTCGGCAACTGACGCAGCCAAAAGCTACATTGATGGTCTTAGATCTGGAACGATTACTACTGCTCCGCCTGCTACCGGCACTTCCGGCGGCACTCCTATTACTCTAGATAGTTACGCTACTCCTTCGCTAGGAACTTTGACCTGTAGCGCCAACGCTTACTGCTCATCCCCCTCAACTGATTTGTACTGCATAGATGGTGATGGTGATGGTAGTTGTACCGTCAACAGTACCAAAGATTTTGTGATTCAGGTATTTCGGTATAACTCAAACTCCACTGATTCTACCGATCCAAACAAGGGTTACAGTCTTGGTTTGCGTGTTTACAGAGCAGATGGGTTTACAAATGACGGGGTAAACCTGAAAAAGGTTACGAAACAAGCAACTTTCACCGGAGGGGCAGGCGATCGCAAATCGCCATTATTAGAAATAACAACAGAAATTTCCAATAGTTCAACAACTTTTGATAATTTCTGCAATCGCCTGAAACAACCTACTGCTACTCCCACTCCCACTCCCACTCCCACCCCTACTGCTACTCCTACTACCAGTCCTACTCCTCAATCTCAATGCTAAACATCCACAAATCAAAAGGGTAAACGCAGTATCATGATTCCACTTAAATGGCTTTTAAGGAATTACCTGAAACGTTCTAGAGTGAAACAGAAACAGGGTGGCTTTACGCTGATCGAGTTACTGGTAAGTATGATCCTAGCTCTACTTGTGATCACACCTTTGCTAGGATTCATGATCAACGTGATGGACAGCGATCGTAAAGAGCAAGCCAAAGCCAACTCCGAGCAAGAACTTAGAGTGGCGCTTGATTTCATTAAACGGGATTTAGAGCAGGCAGTTTACATCTATGATGCTACTGGAATTGCTGCAATTAGAAGTCAACTACCTAAGTATGACCAGACAACATCTTACTTCCCTGTTCTTGTATTTTGGAAACGCCAATATATTGCCAAAGCTATTAGCGCGGGTAGTAGTGGCGGTGCCGACGATACCTTCGTCTACTCCTTGGTTGCCTATTACTTAATTAAAGGTGATAACTCTAACAATACCTGGTCTAAAGCAGCTCGTATTGGTAGGTTTCAAATTAGTGATGGCTATGGAAAAAATCCCACTGAGATAGCAAACACTATAGATACTGGTTTTCAGCCGTTTGAGCTGACTGGTATAGGCACTCTTCAGGACAAGATGAATAAATGGACGAAGAAAGCAACTCCTACTCAACAAATTTTACCTCTAGTTGATTACATCGATCAAACCACTGTTAGTCAAAATTCTGTAGTAGCACCGCCAAATTGTCCCACAGGTATGACACAAGTGCCAAACTACGCTACTGGTGCAACTGGTGATTCTGTTCCTGATGCCAACCTCAAGACGGGTAGCTTCTATGTCTGTGTAAATTCGTCAGCGACAATTACTGCCGCAGAGGTTCATTTACGCGGTAACGCACTTGCTCGCATTGTAAATGACGATAATAAAATTCAATACATTCAGAATAACAAAGTTTTTTTTCCCCAAGTCAGCTTACAGGTGAAAGGACGAGGATTCTTGTTTACTAAATAAATCCTGAATTCGTTAAGTTAATTAAAGTAAGGGTGCTATGCATAGCTTAAGTCTATTAAAAATCTTACAGAAATTACCTATAAAAATATTGACTATCAAACCAGAACGTTCTTGCCGCATTACTCAACAGATTGCTGGGTTTACCCTAATTGAGGTTTTGGTAGTTGTACTTATGGTTGGAATTTTGTCTGCGATCGCTGCTCCCGGTTGGATTGGCTTTGTCAACAGACAGCAGGCAAACAAAGCTAAAGATGGTGTCTTATCAGCAATCCAAGAAGCCCAGGGAGAAGCGAAAAGGCAAAAACTCAGTTACAGTGTGAGCTTTACAACCCAAAGCAATACTCCACAGGTTGCTATTTATCCTGCAAAAAACTCTGATGGCACCAATGCCACTCCTAGCAATTGGAAAAATTTAGCTGGAGATTTAAACATTAAACCAGGACAAATCCTGATTGGAACAAACATTACTGATGAAAACACTAGTAGCAGTTCTGTTACTTACGCCTCTACTCCCACCTTCAGTACCACCAGCAAACCACAAACAATTACCTTTGATTATTTGGGTGCTTTGAATTTGCAGCCGATGACGACGAATAACAGTTTAACAGCTGTGCAGACTGCAAAGCTAGGTGATAAAGGCTTAATTGTGGCAGTAGCTCTGCCAAAAGCTGGTGCGCCTACTCAACCTAGTGGTGTAAAGCGATGCGTGATTGTAAAAACACTCTTAGGTTCTATAAAATCTGCTCAAGATGCTGACTGTAGCTAAGAAGTTTTTGCGTTTGCCCTGACAAAGCCCCCCTTTTTAATTCGTGTTAGGGGATCTCCCTTGAGATGAACATGACTAACCGAACCGTATTGGCGGCGATCTGCCGTAGGCGGCAGCGCTGACGCTCGAAGACTCGCTAACGCGATCGCATCTCCAAAAATCCAGTAAAAAAACGGAACCCTAAATCATGCCTCAAGTACAAAATTGATACAATAGACCTGTTTTTCTTTACAGTGTAATGACTCTACACGTTGACTTTACGGTAGCCATACCAACTTACAACGGCGAAAGCCGATTACCTGAATTACTAGAACGACTGCGAAATCAACTTCACACTCAAGACTTTTGCTGGGAAATTATTGTTGTAGACAACAACAGTACTGATAACACTGCCGCTGTTGTTAAAACCAACCAAGCTTCTTGGCAACTCCCCTACCCCTTAAAATATTGCTTTGAACCAAAACAGGGAGCAGCATACGCCCGTAAACGAGCAGTTGAAGAAGCCCAAGGCAAATTTATCGGTTTTCTAGACGATGATAACTACCCAGCATCAAACTGGTTGGCAAAAGCTTATGCTTTCGGTCAAATATACCCAAAAGCAGGGGCTTATGCTAGCCAAATTCATCCTAACTGGGAAGTGGAACCACCAGAAAATTTTCAGCGGATTGCGCCATTTTTAGCAATTACAGAGCGAGGGAATTTACCTCTACTGTATCAACCGCAAAAAAAATTACTACCACCCTCCGCCGGACTCGTTGTCCGCCGACAAGCTTGGTTAGAAAGTGTACCAGATAAATCTATCTTGACTGGCAGAGTTCCTGGCAAAATGCTCACCAGTGAAGACTTAGAAATGTTGTCCTATATCCAAAAAGCCGGATGGGAAATTTGGTACAACCCAGAAATGGAAATTTATCACCAAATACCTCGTTGGCGTTTACAAAAAGAGTATTTGATGCCATTTTTTCAAGGTATTGGGCTGAGTAGATATGTTACCCGAATGGTGAATATAAAACCTTGGGTTAGACCAATAGCTTTTTTAGCTTACATGCTAAATGACCTCCGGAAAATTATCTTGCACTTACTTAAATATAGGTGGCAATTGAAAAATGATTTAGTCGCCGCTTGCGAGATGCAACTGTTTTTGAGTAGTTTGGTTAGCCCTTTTTATTTGTGGAAACAGGGTTATTTAAAAAAAGATGTTCATAACTAATGGGAAAAAGGTAGTGTGTGTATGGTGCCGTACTCTCGGAACGCACCCTACGGTTAAAGTTTATTTACATAGTGAGTGAATGTTATTTGTGTCGATCTACTTAGTACCAAAAAGATAGTTAGCTTTTCTAGATAGACAAAGTAATTGTTGCCAATGACTGAATTACCAATTAAAAATTTAGATATTACTGTAGCCATACCTACCTATAACGGAGAGGCTTTGGAACGGTTGCGAGAGTGCCGAAGTAGAACACATCACATCTTGCACCAGTTGCAATAACGCTATTTTTTTCGGGTGGGTATCGCCCACCATTGACCCAAATGCCTATTTTTGCGTTGGTGGGCAGTGTCCACCCCTACCCTCCCTATCGAATGGTGCAATATATCAGACACCTTACAGCAGTTTTCAATTGAATTGACCACATTGACCAGAAGCGGAAACCGCGCCCCTACGGTTATATTGTGGTCTACCCGACGAAGGTGCTGTAAATGCGAACTAATTATCGTTGACATTAATTTTCATCGGCACTTTTATCAGGGCGTTGCTGATTGTATGTATGAAAATGAATTTACGTGCGGACCAACATCATTGTAGAGACGTAGCACTGCTACGTCTCTACATTCAGATTCATACCTCAATTCAGCAACGCCTTTATCAGTATCAACCTTTGCGTTTAAAAGCAGAAATATTGGGTGATATTAAAGTTTTACAGACTCGTTTATTTGCTATATTTAATGAAATCGCAAAAACTTAATTTATGCAAAAAAATAAATTACGTCTTCATGTAGGCGAAGATGGTATTTTACATCTAGATATTCCTGTAGATATGAAAGGAACTGAGTTAGAAGTCACTGTGACGCTTGAACCCGTAAAAAAACAAATTGACTCTTTAGAAGAAGAATTAAATCGATTAGAATGGCATGATTTTATTCATAGAACTTATGGCTGTTTAGCAAATAACCCAATCATTAGATATCCTCAAGGTGAATATGAAGAACGAGAACCGATAGAATGATTTATCTGTTAGATACTAATGCTTGTATCGTTTATCTCAATGTTAGAAATATGAATTTACGGGCTTTTGGTGAGAATTTCAGACGTGTAGAGACGCGACATTACGAGTAGGGAGATAGTAACATGACTGAATTAGCAGTTAAAAATTTAGATATTACCGTAGCCATACCTACCTATAACGGTTACGCGAGATTACCTGAGGTTTTGGAAAGGTTGCGATCGCAGATTGGAGTAGAACACCTCCAATGGGAATTAATCATCATAGACAACAACAGTACCGATAATACCGCTGACCTAATTCGCAATTACCAAGCTAGTTGGGATTGTCAATTTCCACTCTTGTACTTTCTGGAAACCGAACAGGGTGCCGCCTTTGCACGACTGCGGGCGGTACGTGAAGCCAAAGGCGCCTCGATCGCATTTTTAGATGATGATAATCTACCTGCGCCTGATTGGCTAAAAGAAGCCTATACCTTTGGCAAACAGTATCCTCAAGCTGGTGCTTGGAGTGGTCAAATTCATGGCGATTATCAGGTAAAACCCCCCAAAGATTTTAAAAGAATTCAAGCTTTTCTAGCTATTAGAGAACACGGAGACAAACCCTTTTTATTTGATGCAGATAATTTAAGACTTCCTCCTGCTGCTTCTTTAATAGTTCGTAAACAAGCATGGAGTGAGAATGTTCCAGCACGACCTACCCTAAGTGGAAAACTACCAGGCTTGCTCATACAAGGTGAAGACTTAGAGCCGTTGCTTTACATCCACAAGGCTGGCTGGCAAATTTGGTATAGCCCCGCCATACATACTTATCATCAAATACCACACTGGCGACTTGAAAAAGATTACTTACTCTCTATATCTCGCGGCTGTGGTTTGTGTATTTGCCAGCTACGCTTTATCAATGCGAAAAACTGGCAAAAACCAATTGTGTTTGTCAGGACTATTTTGGGTAATCTGCGTCGTGCACTGCAGCATTTCTTCAAGTATAGAGGTCACTTGCAAAGCGATCTCATCGCACTTTTTGAAATGGAATTTTACTTAAGTAGTATGATCAGTCCTTTCTATTTGTTGAAGAGAAGTATAATCAAGCACAATATCCAGCCAGCGAATAAATGATGTTGTTGGCGAATTAATATTAAGATAAGCACCACACTTGAGATAGGGAGTGGGGAATAGGGAATGGGGAGTGGGGAAGGAATATTTTCATTGCTTGGCGGTGAAATTTTTTTCCCAAAGCGATCGCCTCCCGCTTACGCATTGACAGAAATACTCAAGTATGCTGTGGTTTCGGTAGGGCTGCAGAGCGCTTTCTTTCATTAGGGTAAACCACAATATAACCGTAGGGGCGGGGTTACCCCGCCCTTACCACGTGGTCAATTCTACGAGATGAAACGACCGAATTCCGTTGTACACATGACGATCAATTTGTATAGTGTGTAAGTCCGATAATAGTGTTATTTTAGCGTAATTTCTGGGAATAGTAAAATAGTAAACTCTGAAATAATCAGAGGCAATTGGTGGGCAGTCACATTGTAAGGGCGGGGAAACCCCGCCCCTACGGTGGGATGGATATGGCGTTACCCTAACGGATTTACCTGTCTTTCACTTAATGAGAACAGCTAGAAAAATCTGAGATTAAAAAATTACTAACCATCCTGATAGTTGAAGAAATACCAGAAAAGAAAAATAGATACCCGTAGTGTCTTTTTCTTCTTCTAATATATGCGAACAAATATTATAAAAAATTCTTCTATCAGTGGCTTCACGCTGCTAGAAATTTTGGTAGTGCTTGTCGTAACCGGTATTTTAGCAGCGATCGCACTCCCTAGTTGGCTAGCTTTTGTTGATACTCTCCGCCTCAACACTTCCCAAGATGAAGTTTACCGTGCCATGCGTCAAGCACAAAGCGAAGCCACTAAGCAAAAATTGACTTGGCAAGTTAGCTTTCGCGAGCAAAACGGTATTGTCCAATGGGCAACTCATCAAGCAGACGCTGCACAATTTGTTCCAGATGCAATCCAAACCAACGATAGCTTGTGGCATAATCTTGAGCAAAATATTCGCGTTGATAAAGATCGAAACGATCTAAGTAAATACGAAACAACATTCACAAAACAATCTTTATCTGGTCCGTGGCGAGTTATGTTTAACTACCAAGGTTGTCCTGTTTATGAAGTTGCAGATGAGTGTACTCACACATCACTAAGAACACTCGGACAGATTAACCTTTCTAGCAAAAATGGTGGTAAAGCTAGGCGTTGCGTCTATGTTTCTACAATTTTAGGGGCGATGCGAACAGGTAAAGACCATAATGAAGCTAATGAAAACAGCAAATATTGCTATTAGGTAATTGGTAATTGGTAATTGGTAATTGTTAAAAGGGAATAGGGAACAGGGAACAGGGAACAGGGAACAGGGAACAGAAGAAAGAATTAGCCCCGAATATCGGGTTTAGAGCAAGTAAATTTATTTATGCTAGAAAAAAACATTTTTTTCGAGACGCATAGCGCAAGAAAAAATACGTCCGCGATCATATCCCAGATGAATGCGTCAAGGGGATTTCCCTGTTCCCTGTTCCCTGTTCCCTGTTCCCTGTTCCCTTTTAACAATTACCAATCACCAATCACCAATGACAAAACAGCACCTAATTATTTTCACTCGTTATCCAGAACCAGGTAAGACAAAAACTCGGTTGATACCTGCTTTGGGAACTGAAGGCGCTGCTAGTCTTCAGCGTCAAATGACGGAACACACACTATTTCAAGTTAAACAATTGCAAAGTACTTCTGCCATATCTTTTGAGGTGCGGTTTGCTGGTGGAAATTTGCAACTGATGCAAGATTGGTTGGGGTCTGATTTAGTTTACCAGCCTCAAGGAGAAGGGGATCTGGGGAAAAGGATGGAGCGATCGCTCTCAAGCGCCTTTCAATCAGGAGCAGAACATGCAATTATTATCGGTACTGATTGCCCTGGCATCAATCCCCAGATTTTAGCATCAGCCTTTGAGCAACTCCATCAGTGTGACCTCGTGCTTGGTCCAGCAATAGATGGTGGCTATTACTTAATTGGTTTGCGGCGATCGTTCTGTGAATTATTTACCAACATTGACTGGGGAACTAATCAAGTATTGCAACAGACTGTAGATATTGCCCAGAAACTTAATTTATCTATGGTATACTTACAACCTTTAGCTGATGTTGACCGTCCTGAGGATCTACCAGTTTGGGAAAAAATCCTTCAATAAGGGGGGCAGGGCGCAGGAATTCCGTAAAGACACAGTATCTTTCAATTGCTAATTTGGTGTAACTTGAAACAAATAGATATTAAAATTATACCACTGCCCTCTCTTGGCAGATAGCAGATTCATTTACAACCTGCATAGAACACCGATTCAGTCATCAAAAACCTAACCCCCCAGCCCCCTTTCCTACAAGGAAAGGGGGAGTCAGATCCCCCTCCCCTCGTAGGGGAGGGGTTAGGGGAGAGGTCTTTCTAGGATTACTGAATTAACGCTCTCAGGAATGAACATGGTCTGCTATTTGTGTAATTTTAAATAGGTAATCACTACTGTTTGTTAACTAAGAGACAAAAAAGTATGAATAATCGTTTAGCTGCAGCAATCAGCGCTGCTCGCGTACTCAAGGTAGTTGGAGTCATCTTAATTCTGTCCTTTTTGGTAGATTTTCTGATTCTGTTGTTTCCCTTCCAGCCAACCAATAGGATATGGCAAATTGAGTTGGCAACGGCGCTAGTTGATCGGGGAGTTGTGCCGCTGATCGGCTTGGGTATGCTATTTGTCGGACATTGGTTTGATAGTGCTGAAGATGACAGTCGTCCGGCTATAGACTTGAGATTCCCAGCACTAATACTGTCTAGTATCTTAGGGTTATTGTTCTTGCTGATTTTTCCCCTGCACCTTAACAATGTCCGTCAAGCAAGCGATCAAACGGTAGAGCAAATTAATAAGGAAGCAGAACAGAAAGAAAGCCAAGTGAACAAGCAGCTCAGTCAAGTGCAAGCGCAACTGAACAATGACAAGGTGAAAGCAGCGGTAGAACAGCAGAAAGTTCAATTCAAAGCTCAGTTTACTAATCTACTTAAAGATGAGCAGAAATATAAGCAAGCACTTGATAACCCTAATCTTCCCCAATCTCAGAAAGACTTGCTCAAGAAGTTTAAGGCAAACCCTCAAGAGCTTGACAAGTATATTCAAAGTCAAAGCGATCCGCAGACAGCTGCCGCTCAACAAAAGAATCAAATTCGCGAGGGTAAGGAACAAGCTGAGAAGCAAACTAAAGACAGAGCTTGGAAGTCCGGACTGCGGATTGGAATTAGCAGTTTGCTGTTGTCCATCGGTTACATTATCATCGGTTGGACAGGATTAAGAGGTATGGGTGCTTTACAAAGTAGTGGACGCAAGGCTCCCGCACGCTAATCCAGTATTTACAGCCATTCTTAAGGGCGCTGCAATACCAAGAAGTTTTCAGCACCGTAGGGGCGCGGTTTCCGCGCCCTTACATGAGTGGGGAAAGTATTTTCATGCTTGCCTATCGAGAAATTTTTTTCATTGCGACTCCTTTAAGTTGGTCAAAGTGTAAAGACTAATTTCATATATAATGTGTAATTTAACACAATAAAAAGATTACTAAGAGTTAGGAATGTTTTCAATTTATATACTGACTTATAACGAAGAGCTAGATATTGCCGCTTGTATTGAATCGGCAAAGCTGTCTGATGACATTATTGTTGTGGACTCATACAGTAGCGATCGCACTGTAGAAATTGCCCGTCACTATCCGATCCGCCTCGTCCAAAACTCTTTTGAAAGCCACGGTCGTCAGCGTACTTGGATGCTAGAATCTATCCCTCCCAAGCACGAATGGGTCTATATTCTGGAAGCCGACGAACGCATGACACCAGAACTATTTGCGGAATGCAACTCGGCTATTGATAATCCAGACTACATTGGCTACTACGTTGCTGAACGAGTCATGTTCATGAATCATTGGATTCGTCGTAGTACCCAGTATCCCCGCTACCAATTGCGCCTTTTCCGCCACGGCAAAGTCTGGTTTACAGATTACGGTCATACTGAACGAGAAGTTTGTGAGGGCGAGACAAGCTTTTTAAAGGAAAGCTATCCTCACTACACTTGTAGCAAAGGCTTAAGTCGCTGGATTGAAAAGCACAACCGTTACTCTACAGATGAAGCCAAAGAAACCCTCGATCAATTAGAAACCGGAAACGTTAGCTGGAAAGATTTATTCTTTGGTAAGTCGGAAGTTGAACGACGCCGCGCTTTGAAAGATTTGTCGTTGCGCTTACCTGCAAGACCACTGCTACGCTTTTTGTATATGTATTTTCTTTTAGGCGGTTGCTTAGACGGAAGCGCTGGGTTAGCTTGGTGTACATTACAAGCATTCTATGAATACCTGATTTTGCTCAAAGTTTGGGAAATGAAGCATCTGCCGCAGCAAAGCTTAGATACAAAAACATCTCTAAGCGAAGCTACAAGCCGCTAAGCTATTAACATTATTCATCTAATTTTGTCGTTGGTATAGGAATCGTATTTGATTTAAGAAATATATGTAGGGTGGGCACTGCCCACCACATCCTGGTTCTGGTGGGCAGTGC